>NZ_CALLYO010000178.1 GCF_937858865.1 uncultured Amaricoccus sp.
CCCGCGGCCGCGACCCGGTGCTCGTCCTCGTCCTCGCCGGCGTCGCCATCGGCGCGCTGCTCGGCGCCTGCATCTCGCTCCTCAAGGTGCTCGCCGACCCCTACAACCAGCTCCCCGCCATTACCTTCTGGCTCCTCGGCAGCCTCGCCAGCGTGACGCGCGGCGACCTCCTCTCGATCCTGCCCGCCATCCTCCTCGGCCTCGCGCCGATGGTGCTGCTGCGCTGGCGGATGAACCTGATGACCCTCGACGACGAGGAGGCCCGCGCCCTCGGCGTCGAGACCGCCCGCCTCCGCCTCGTCCTCGTCGCCGCGGCGACGCTGATGACCGCGGCCGCCGTCTCGATCTCCGGCATCATCGGCTGGATCGGCCTGCTCGTGCCGCATATCGCACGGATGTTCGTCGGCCCCGACTTCGCCCGCCTGCTGCCCGCCTCGCTGATGCTCGGCGGCGGCTACCTCGTCGCCGTCGACACGCTCGCGCGCACCATGGCCCCGATCGAGGTGCCGCTCGGCATCCTCACCGCCGCGATCGGCGCGCCCTTCTTCCTCTGGCTGCTGCTGACCGCCCGGCAGGCCTGGCGCTGATGCTGGCCGCCCGCGACCTCGCCTTCGGCTACCGCCACGCGCCCGTAGGCGAGGGCGTCAGCCTCGAGATCGCCCCGGGCGAGGTCTTCTGCCTGCTCGGCCCGAACGGCTGCGGCAAGACCACGCTCTTCCGCACCCTCCTCGGCCTCCTGCCGCCGCAGGCCGGCCGCGTCGAGCTCGACGGCCACCCGGTCGCGAGCTTCTCGCGCGCCGCCTTCGCCCGCCGGGTCGGCTACGTGCCGCAGGCCGGCGCCCCGACCTTCCCCTTCACCGTCCGCGACGTGGTGCTGATGGGCCGCGCCAGCCGCATCGCCCCCTTCGCCGCCCCCTCCCCCGCCGACCGCGCCGTCGCCGAGGCCGCACTCGCGACGATCGGCATCGCCCGCCTCGCCGACCGCCGCTTCCCCGAGATCAGCGGCCGCGCGCTCGCCCAGGAGCCCGGGCTCGTCGTCATGGACGAGCCGACCGCGAGCCTCGACTTCGGCAACCAGGCCCGCGTCATCGAGCAGATCCGCGCCCTCGCCGCCCAGGGCATCGCCGTCGTCCTCTCCACCCACGACCCCGGCCACGCCTTCGCCTGCGCCACCCGCGTCGCGCTGATGCGGCGCGGGCATATCGTGACGATCGGCCCGCCCGACGCCGTCTTGACTCCCGCCGCCCTGCGCGATCTCTACGGCGTCGACGTGGCCATCGCCTGGGTGCAGGCCGCCGGCCGCAACGTCTGCGTTCCATCGCTGCAACCGGGGAGGACTCCATGAAGATCAGCGCGCGCAACACCCTGAAGGGCAAGATCGTCGAAGTGACCAAGGGCGCGACCACCAGCCACGTGAAGATCGACGTCGGCGGCACCGTCGTCACCGCCTCGATCACCAATACCTCGGTCGACGAGCTCGGCCTCGCGGCCGGCAAGACCGCCTACGCCGTCATCAAGGCCTCCGACGTCATGGTCGGCGTCGACTGAGACCGCCCGATCCCGAGCGCGGCCAGCCGCCAAGCACCGCACCCACGCCGAGCCTCAGGCGGAAGACCGCGACTGCCGCCTCCGGGCCGGACACCGGTTTCCATCCGGTTAACGGCGCGTAAATCTATCAGCGAAACCAATGGCATGACCGAACGGGCGCGCGCGCCCACCCTCGCTCAGAAGGTCACGAAGTCGACCGGATCGCCGCGGGCGACCACGGTTGCCGCCTCGGGCAGCAGGATCAGCCCGTCGGCGCCCGCCAGCGCCACCAGGCTGGAACAGCCCTGGACCGGCAGCGGAACCGCCACCTCCAGGCCGGAGCTCGTCTCGCGGCGCCCGGCGAGCGCCTCGATGCGGCCGGCGGCCTTGCGGAAGGTCCTGGCCAGCGGCAGCCGCGCCCGCCCCGGATCCGCCGCGGGATCGCCCGACAGGATCGCCACCAGCGGCCGGCCGAGCAGCGCGAAGGCGACCGCCGCCGCCATCGGATTGCCGGGAAGGGCAAGGATCGGGCAGTCGTCCACGTCGCCGAACCCCACCGGTCCGCCCGGCCGCAGCGCGAGATTGCGGAACTCGAGGCAGCCGCGCCGCGAGATCAGCCGCTGCAGATGGTCGGTCGCCCCCGCCGACGCCCCGCCGCTCGTGACGATCAGGTCGCTCTCCCACGCCGCGTCGATCAGCGCCGCGAGCAAACGGTCGGGATCGTCCCGCAGCACCCCCAGATCCCGCACGGCGCACCCGCCCGCCTCGAGCATCGCCCGCAGCATCGGGCGGTTGCTGTCGGCGATCTCCCCCGGCGCGAGCTCCGCGAAGCCTTCCCGCACCTCGTCGCCGACCGAGAGCAGCGCGACCCGCAGCCGGCAGCGGACGGCGACCTCCCGCACCTGCAGCGCATGCAGCAGCGCGAGCTGCGCCGCGCCGACCCGCTGGCCGGGCCAGAGGACGATGTCGCCCGCCCGCACCTCCTCCGCCCGCCGGCGGATATGCGGCTTCGCCCCGTTCGGCGGCGTGACGAGGACCTCGCCCCCCATCTCGCGGCAGAGCTCCTGCACCACCACCCGCTCCGCCCCGGCCGGAAGCATGGCGCCGGTGAAGATGCGCGCCGCCTCGCCGTCCCGGATCGCCCGTGTCGGCAGATGCCCGGCCGGGACCGTTTCGGCGATACTGAGCCGCCGCAGCCCCCCCGACCCGATATCCGCCAGGCGCAGCGCGTACCCGTCCATCGCCGCCGCGTCGAACCGGGGAAGGTCGGCCGGCGCGAGTACCCCCCGCGCCAGCCGCCGCCCGCAACTCGCATCGGCCGGAACGCTCTCCCACCCGACGACGGGCGCGAAGTTCCCGGCGAGAAACGCCAGCGCCTCCGCCAGGCTCTCCGGCCGGCCCAAGGTCAGCCCCCGCCGCCGGCGCAGGCTTGCGCACATCCCGCCGGCCGAGCGCTCGCGCCGGGCGTGCAGAGCGACAGCGCGCCAGGTCCGCCGGCGCCGATTCGCGCCGCGCCACCGACCGCTCCGCAGGTTGCCGGCGCCACCGCCTCGATCGGCATCTCCGGGATCCTCTCGTTATTTCCATAGAAATATATCGATGCCGGCTCACCCGACAAGATGCTCGATGCGGCGACGCGGCCTCGCTATCGTTGCGGCGCGCGATCGCGATCGGAGGCCCCATGGTGCGGGAGAACGAAATCCGCGACGGCGAGGTCGCCGCCGGCGACCCGCCCGCCGACGCGACGCTGGCGTTCATCGGGCGGATCCGGACCCCCTGGACCTCCCGCATGGCGACGCCCCGGCAGGGGCGGCAGGACGGCCCGATCTGCCGCATCGAGGTCTTCCCGCCCTGGAACGCGGCGCTGGCATCCCGGATCGAACGGATCCCCATAAGCCTCTGCCGCCCGGAGATTCAGCCGGAGCGGGACGAGAGCACCCCGTTCATACCTGCCCGCCGATCGACTGGGCGATGTGAGCCGGAATGATGCGACCACCGAAACGGCGGCTCAGGTGGGTGGTGAGGCCGTACATCACGTTGCGCCGCTGCCGCATCGCCGGGAAGCGACGGCCCGCGATGTAGAAGAGATAGTCGAGAGCGTTGCGCGCGCTCTCCTCGTCGATCGCGGCGAGCACCGTCTCGAGGTCGGTCGGCAGCGGCTCGAGCGCCGGATCGGCCAGCATCAGCCCGATGTGGAACCGGTATTCGGGGCGCAGCGCATAGAGCTGATCGCTCACCCTGTCGAGGGCGCGCCGCCGGCCGGACGCCATCAGCGCGATGCACTTCAGGATGAGCAGGTAGACCTGGAACTCCGAGGCCGGCTCGGACAGTTCCACGCCCGAGTCGAGCAGCCGCAGCGCCTCGCCGATCCTGCCGGAATACATGCGGATCTGGGCCTGGGTCGCGAAGGCGGCCGCAAACCCGCTGCTCTTCGCGAAGGCCTCGTCGGCAAGCCGCGCGACGAGGCCGAGGTGACCGCGGTCGATGAAGAGCAGGAGCTTCGCGATCGCCAGCACGAGCAGCGGATTGTCCTGCACCGCGGCGAGGTTCTCGAGCGCGATGGCCTCGATCGCGGCCTCGAGCTCCATGCGTTCGGCCCGCGTCATCAGCCGTCCCTCGTGCGGCGGGCGCAGCAGCTGCAGGTAGAGATGGATGCCCCACATCACCTCGAGATCGGGGTCGTTCGGCCGTTCCGCCCGCGCGCGGGCAAGCTGGGCCTCGCTTTCGCGCCAGCGCTCCGGCGGCATCGCCAGCATCAGCGCCGCCTCGTGCATGCGGACCTCGAGCGGCAGCTCGGTGACAGCGACCAGCGGCGCCTCGGGCGTCTGCGCCTGGTCGGACCAGATCGCGGCCCGGCAATCGGCCACCACCCGTTCCGCCATCGCCCGGGTATCCGCGTCGGCGAAGACGGCGCGCGTGGTGCGAACGACCTGGCCATCCGGCCCGCGGTGCAGGACGAAGGCCGCGTGCAGCGCGGCGCCATCGTCGTAGAAGCTGCCCTGCAGCACGAAGGAGGCCGACGCCGGCGTCTCGCGGAGCGGCGGCGAGTGGAGGGCGGTCGCCACCCGCCGCCCGTCGCCGAGGGCACTGGCGAAGCTCGCGGTCATTTGCTCGACGATCCGCTGCTCGCGGCCGGGCCGCCGGGGCAGGCCGAAGATCGGGCCGATCAGCAGGAAGACCTTGCCGGGCGCCGGCTCGAGCGGCCGGGCGATCCAGACATAGCCCTCGCCGTACTGCGTGGCGATGAAGCGGGGATGGCGCGCATCATCGCCGAGCCGCCGGCGCAGCCGGCTGACGAGGAAGTCCACGTTCCGCTCGCCCGCCGGCTCGTCGTCCCGCGCCAGCAGATCGGACAGCTGCCCCCTCGTGAACAGCCGCCCCGGCTGGCTCGAGATATGAAGAAGCAGCGCACGCTCCTGCCGGCTCAGGCGAAACTCCGTTCCGTCATCGCGCCGCACCCAGAGCATTTCCCGGTCGAACACGACATCGTTGAACCGAATCATCCCCCCGCCCTGCGCTCGTTCGCCCCGCGCGGAAGTCTGCGCAGCGCAGGCCACGCGTGCAACCGCAGGGGGGCCGGCACGCAGGGCGATTGCTCCGTGCTTGCGCCTTCGATACCGCCCCTGCGGGGTCGGCGCGATCCGGGCTTGCGGGCGAGTAACGAAGCATTAACCCGACGAATCCCTTCAGCATCAATGGGATACCTATAGTTTCGCGCGCGAAATCATGATCGCGCAGGGCTCGACGCGCCTGCCCGGGGGCGCCCGGCCCGCTCGTTCTTGCGTCTTCACCCGATTGCCGCTGGCCGGCACGTCTCTGCCGCTCGCGATGCCCTTCGAGCTCTTCGGCCAGGGACCGGCCGCGCCATTTTCAAATACTGGGACAACATTCGCCTGCTACGGCGCCTGAAGGAGCCACCGAGGAACCCTCCCCCCATGACATCGACCGCACGGCGCCCTCTGGCAATTGTGGGGATCGGCTGTCGCTTTCCGGGAGGCGCCTCGGACGCGGAGACGCTCTGGCAGCTGCTCGTGGACGGCGTCGACGCGATCTCCGAGGTGCCGCGCGACCGCTGGGATGTCGGCCGGTTCTTTCACCCGGACGCTTCGGCTCCCGGCAAGACCTACGCCCGGCACGGCGGCTTCCTCGGCCAGTCGCCGTTCGATTTCGACGCCGCCTTCTTCGGCCTCTCGAACCGCGAGGCGGCGGTGCTCGACCCGCAGCAGCGCCTGCTGCTCGAGGTGGCCTGGGAGGCGCTCGAGGACGCGGGCCTCGACGCCACCGCCCTGCGCGGCCATCCGGTCGGCGTCTTCGTCGGCGGGTTCAGCCTCGACAACCTGATCGACCGCTTCGGCATTCTCAGCCGCGACCAGATCTCGCCGAGCACCGCCACCAGCTCGACCCTGGCGATGCTGGCGAACCGGCTCTCGCACGCCTTCGACTTCGCCGGCCCGAGCCTCGCCGTCGACACCGCCTGCTCCTCGTCCCTCGTCGCCACGCACCTCGCCTGCTCGTCGCTCTGGGCCGGGGAGAGCGAGATCGCCCTTGCCGGCGGGGTCAACGTCCTGCTGGCGCCGGAGCCGTTCATGGCCATGGCCAAGGGGGGCTTCCTTTCGCGCACGGGACGGTGCCAGGCCTTCGACGCGGCGGCCGACGGCTACGTCCGCGCCGAGGGAGCGGGGATCGTCGTCCTCAAGCCCCTCGACCGGGCGATGGCCGACGGCGACAGGGTCTACGCGCAGATCCTGGCGACCGGCGTCAACCAGGACGGCCATACCCCCGGCATCTCGATGCCGAACCCCGAGGCGCAGCAGGCCCTGATCCGCCGGGTCGTCGCCGCGGCGGGGGTCGCGCCCGCCGACATCGTCTACGCCGAGGCGCACGGGCCGGGCACCCAGGCCGGCGACCCGATCGAGGCCGACTCGCTCGGCCGGGTCCTCGGCGCCGGGCGGCCCGACAGGCGGCCGCTGCTCGTCGGCTCGATCAAGACCAGCATCGGCCATGCCGAAGCCGCCGCTGGCGTCGCCGGCCTCGTCAAGGCGGCGCTGGTGCTCGCGCATCGCCGCGTGCCGCCGAACCTGCACTTCCGCACGCCCAACCCGCGCATCGACTTCGAGACGCTCCGGCTGCGCATCCCGACGCGTGCCGAGGCCCTGCCGGCCGAGGGGCGGATCTGCGCCGCGGTCAACTCCTTCGGCTACGGCGGCACGAACGCGCACGCGATCCTCGCGAGCGCGCCCCCGCCCGAGCCGGCCACCGCCGACCCCGACGACGCGGTGGAGCGGCTCTTTCCGGTCTCGGCACGGGACGAGGCCGCGCTGACCGCCTTCGCGCAGCGGCTCGCCGAGGCCGCCGGACGCCTGCCGCTCCCGGACATCGGGCACACGCTGGCGCGGCGCCGGACGCACCACCCGGTCCGGGCGGCGGTCTGGGCCCGGACGCCGGACGATCTCGCCGACGGCCTGCGCCGGCTTGCCGCGCCCGGCCGCTTGCCCGGCCACGCGCCCGAGGCGCCGCGCCGGCTGCTCTTCGTCTATACCGGCATGGGCGCGCAGTATCGCGGGATGGGCCGGCATCTCTTCGCCGAGAACGCGGTCTTCCGCGCCGCCATCGAGCGTTGCGACCGTCTGGCGCGCACCTGCTCGGGCCAGTCGCTCCTCGCACCCTTCTCGGGGGATCCGGCCGCCGCGGACGCCGGCACGCCGATCCGGGCACCGATCGACGCCCAGCTCCCCAACCTCGCGCTCCAGGTCGGCCTGACCGAGCTCTGGCGGTCGCTCGGGATCGCCCCCGACGGCGTCCTCGGCCACAGCGTCGGCGAGATCGCCGCCGCCTGGGCGAGCGGCGTCCTCACCATCGAGGAAGCGGTCCGCATGACCTGCGAGCGCGGGCGGATCTTCCAGCGGATCGCCGGCCGGGGATCGATGCTCGCCGTCGGGCTCGGCAGGAGCGCGGTCGAGGCCCGCCTGCCGCGCGGCGGCGAACTGACGGTCTCCGCCCTGCTCGCGCCCGATTCCACCGTCCTCGGCGGCCCCGTCGACGCGCTCGACCGGCTGGCCGCCGACCTCGCCCGCGACTCGATCTTCCACCGCCGGCTGCAGGTCGACGTGGCCTATCACCACGCCCAGGTCGATGCGATCGAGGCCCCGCTGCGTGCCGGCTTCGGCGACGTCGCGCACGCACGCCCCGCCCTCCCGCTCTACTCGACGCTCGAGGGCCGCCGGATCGACGACGACGATCGCCATGATCTCGACTACTGGCTGCGCAACGGCCGCCGCCCCGCCGACTTCGAGCGGGCAGTGACGGCGGCGGTCGCCGACGGCTTCGACGCCGTGCTCGAGATCGGCCCGAACCGGGTGATGGGCGCCGCCGTCCGGAGCTGCGCGGCCGCTGCCGGGCGAGCGGTCTGGACCGGGGCATCGATGATCCGGGGCGAGCCCGAAGGCTCCCACGTCCGGGCGCTGCTCTCCGAGATGTACGTCAACGGCATCCCGATCGACTGGAGCGCGCATCATCCCCGCGGCCGCCTCGCCCCCCTGCCCTCCTATCCGTGGCAGCGCGCCCGGATCTGGACCGAGGCCCCCGAGACGCGGGCCGCGCGCGCGCTCGACCCGGAGGAGCCGCTGCTGCACCAGCGGGTCGCGGCGGCCGGCCCGGTCTGGGAAACCGACCTCGGGGCGGCGGCGCTCGACTACTTCGGCGACCATGTCGTCGCGGGAACGCCGCTCTTCCCCGCCGCGGGCCAGGTGGCCGTGCTGCTCGCCGCGTCGCGCGCCCTCGACCGCGGCAACAGCCTCGAGGGACTGAGGCTCACCCGGCCGTTGCCGCTTACCGAGCGGACCCGCCTGCGGGTCGAGATCGACCCCGACTCCGGGATCGCGACCGTGAGCGCGCGCGCCGGCCACGACGAGGACTGGCAGCGGTGCGCCTCCGCCCGCCTCGGCCTGCCGCGCCGCCCGCGGCCCCACGCCGGCGACGGAGATCCCGCCGGCAGGCGTCTCGGCGAGGCCGAGGTCTATGCCGAGCTCCGGGAGCGCGGTCTCGCCTACGGGCCGCGGTTCCGGCCCCTCCGCAGCGTCACGCTCGGCGAGACCATGCTCGCCGCCGATCTGTCGCTGCCCGACGGCGTCCCCGCCGCCGGAGCCCTGCACCCCGTCCTGCTCGACGGCGCCTTCCAGGCGCTGGC
>NZ_CALLYO010000179.1 GCF_937858865.1 uncultured Amaricoccus sp.
AAGGCGCCAAGCTCTATCTGCCGGTCGAGAACATCGAGCTTCTGTCGCGCTACGGCAACGAGAACGCCAAGGTCGAGCTCGACCGCCTCGGGCAGGCTCGCCCGCGCCGCCGCACCCCCGAGCCCGAGCGCCTCGAGCACCGCCACCCCGTTCGGCCCGATCTGCAGCCCGGCCCCCACCTCGGCGAGCGCCGGCGCCTGCTCGAAGACGACCACCCGCGCCCCGCGCCGCGCCAGCGCGACGGCCGCGGCGAGCCCGCCGATGCCGGCCCCGACGACCGCGACCTCGCGCCCGGCGAGGCTCACGCCAACCGGCCGGAAAGGCGCGCGGGCGCGCAGCGGACGAAAGACATGCGGGCCACCTCCTCGCGCCATCTGACACGGCGCGGGCGCGGGCGGAAAGCCCCCTCAGCCGCCGGCGTCGAGCAGGCGGCGCGCCTCGGCGCGAACCGCCTCGCCGCGAAGCGCGAAGGCCTCGACCTGCGGCTGCCCCCGCCCGCCGCCGGCCAGCGCGACCGGCGATCGCCCGCCGACCGGCCGCAGCGCCGTCACCATGCCGACGAGCCGCCCCCCTGTGTCGAGCAGCGGCCCGCCAGAGAAGCCCGGCCGCGCCCCCGGCAGCCAGACGACGAGCCCGGGCCCGAAGGCCGGCAGATCCTCGCTCGGCTCCAGAACCACCCCGGCAAGCGTCCGCCGCGCGCCCGTCCCGCCCTCGCCCGCGTCGATCCCGGTCGCCGTCACCGCCATCCCCGCCACCGTCGGCGCCTCGGCGATCTCGACCGGCGGAACGAAGCCCGCCGGCACCCGCAGCAGCGCCAGATCCATGCGCGGACTGAGCGCGACGAGCCGCCCCAGCACCCGCGCGCCCCCCTCGCCCGAGGCGAGCAGCTCGACCTCCCCGCCGATCCCCAGCCCGCGCACGACATGTCGGTTGGTGACCGCGACCCCCTCCTCGATCAGGAAGGCCGATCCGACCAGCCCGTCGTTCACCACCACCGCGTGCCGGTCGACCGGCGCCGGCGCCTCGCCGGCTACCGCCTGCCCCGCGACGAGAACCGCCGCGACCAGCCACCCCGCCCAGCCCCGCCGCAGCCGCCCGCGCCGGGCGCTCCTCCACCCGTTCCCCATGCCGTCCCCCTCGCCGGCGCCCTGCCCCCGCAGGCCGCGCCCCGCCGCCGATCCTCGCCCGGACGCGTTGCCGAACCGCTAAGGCGCGGCGGCCATATCCCTCGAATTGCTGGTTAAGCCCGGCGCGTCTGGACGCCGCCCGGCCGGTTGCCTAGAACGGCCGCGACAGCAGCCCAGGGACCGCCATGCGCATTCTCCTCACCAACGACGACGGCATCAGCGCGCCCGGCCTCGCCGTCGCCGAGGAGATCGCGACCGAACTCGCCGGCGCGGACGGCGAGGTCTGGACCGTCGCCCCCGCCTTCGAACAGTCGGGCGTCGCCCACTGCGTCTCCTACGTCCGCCCGATGCGGCTCGAGCGCCTCGGCCCGCGCCGCTTCGCGGTCGAGGGCTCGCCCGCCGACTGCGTCCTCGCCGGCCTGCACGAGATTCTCAAGGAGACGCCCCCCGACCTTATCCTCTCCGGCGTCAACCGCGGCCACAACGTCGCGGAGGACACGCTCTACTCCGGCACCGTCGGCGGCGCGATGGAAGGCGCGCTTCACGGCATCCGCTCGGTCGCCCTCTCGCAGTATTACGGCGCGCCCGGCGGCGACGCCGACCCCTTCGAGGCCGCCCGCGTCCACGGCGCGGCGCTGCTGCGCAAGCTCGTCGCGACCCCGGCGCCGACCCGCGACCCCTACGCCGTCTTCCACAACGTCAACTTCCCCGCCCTGCCGGCGGCCAGGGTGCGCGGCACCCGCGCGACCTTCCAGGGCCACCGCCACGCCCCGACCTTCGGCGCCCTGCCGCACAAGGCGCCTAACGGACGCACCTTCCTCTGGCTGACCAACAGCCCCGGCAACGCCGACAGCCCGCCCGGCTCGGATTCGCGCGAATGCCACGACGGCTTCATCACCGTCACCCCGCTCGTCGCCGACCTCACCGCGCACGCGCTGATCGAGTCGCTTGCGAAATCCCTCGGTTAGCGCGAGGCTCGCGCCCATGCTCCCGGCCGAACAGCAGATGCAGTTCGTCTTCACCCTCCGCTCCCGGGGGGTAACGAACGCGGAGGTGCTGAAGGCCATGGAGCAGACGCCGCGCGCCGAGTTCCTCGAGGGCATCTTCCAGGAACGCGCCTACGAGGACACGCCGCTGCCCATCGCCTGCGGCCAGACCATCAGCCAGCCGACCGTCGTCGGCCTGATGACCCAGGCGCTCGAGGTCACCCGCCGCTGCAAGGTGCTCGAGATCGGCACCGGCTCCGGCTACCAGGCCGCGATCCTCGCCCGCCTCGCCCGCCGGGTCTACACCATCGAGCGCCACCGCCGCCTCGCCCGCCGCGCCCGCGAGCTCTTCCAGAAGCTCGGCCTGCACAACATCACCGTCGTGCACGGCGACGGCTCGCTCGGCCTGCCCGAGCAGGCCCCCTTCGACCGCATCATCCTGACCGCCGCCGCCGAGGATCCGCCGCAGCCCCTGATCGACCAGCTGCGCGAGGGCGGCATCATGGTCCTGCCGGTCGGCCAGTCGAACGCGGTGCAGACCCTCATCCGCATCGAGAAGACGAGCCATGGGCTCGAATACACCGACCTCGGCGCCGTCCGCTTCGTCCCCCTTGTGGAAGGGGTGGCCCAGGACGTACTGGATTGACCGGGCAGCAAGAAGAAACGGGAGCAAGCCGATGAGCGACGCACGTTCGCGGCGGAGGGGTACGCCCGCCGCCGTCCTCGCGACCCTCGCCACCCTCTCGCTCGCGGCCTGCGGCGGCTTCTCGAACCCACTCGCCCCGGATCCCGCCTCGGGCCCGGCCGCCGCGCCCGCCGGCCAGACGGTCCCGAACGCCCGGCCCGACTCGCGCGGCGTCATCACCTACGCCAACTACCAGGTCGCCGTGGCGCGCGACGGCGACACCGTCGCGACCGTCGCCGCCCGCGTCGGCACGACGCCGGGCGAGCTCGCCCGCCGCAACGCCCTGCCCGAGGACACCATCCTGCGCCCGGGCGAGGTGCTGCTCCTGCCCGACAGCGTCCCGCGGCCGGACGCCTTCGGCGCCGCCGGCCTCGACACCGGCGCCATCTCGAGCCAGCCGCTCGGCTCCACGGCGGGCACCGCCGCCGCCCCCGCCGACAACCCGTTCCGGAACGGCCAGACCGAGCCGCTCATAGACCCGGTCCGCCACCGCGTCGAGCCCGGCGAGACCGCCTACGCGATCGCCCGCCTCTACGGCGTCTCGGTGACCGCCCTCGCCTCCTGGAACGGCCTCGGCCCCGACCTCGCCGTCCGCGAGAACCAGGAGCTCCTCATCCCCATCGTCAGCGACGCCAACCGCATCTCCTCCTCGGCGGTGATCGACACCCAGCCCGGCCAGGGCACGCCCATCGCTCCGCCCCCCAGCGCCGCCGCCCCGCTCCCCGCCGACATCACCGCCGCCGTCGAGCCGGAATCGCCCAACCTCGGCGCCCTGCGCACGCCCCCCGGCGGCCGCCTCTCGCCGCCGGTCGCCGGCGGCATCAGCCGCCCCTACGACGGCGAGCACGGCGTCGGCTTCGCGGTGCCCGCCGGCACCCCGGTCAAGGCGGCCGCCGCCGGCGAGGTGGCGATGGTCTCCAAGGCCCTCGGCGGCCTCGGCGACATCGTGCTGCTGCGCCACAAGGACGACCTCATCACCACCTACACCTCGCTGACCGGCGTTCGGGTGAAGGAGGGCGACCGCGTCAGCGCCGGCCAGACCCTCGGCCTCCTCGCCGAGCGCGACCGCAACGAGCTCCAGTTCGACGTCTTCCGCGGCGTCGAAAGCGTCGACCCCACCCCCTACCTCCAGCGGTAGGGGGCGCACTTCCGGACCGGCCCCCGGAGGGGGAACTCATGATCAGCGGCGGTTTCCAGATCAGGCAGGAACGTAGGTCAACCTGATCACGTCCTCCCCGATCCGGTCGCTGGCGACAAGGCGGAGCGGCGGCCGAGGCCCCGCGAAATATGGCTTGCCCTGACCAAGCACGACGGGGTGCAGGTAGATTCGATACTCGTCGATCAGGCCAAGTTCGGTGAGACTTTGCGCCAGGATCGTGCCGGCAACTTCGATCTCCCCGTCGCGCCCGGCCTTCAGCTCGCGGATCGCGCCCTCGAGATCGTCCCCGACCAGCTCGGCGTTGGGACCGACCGACGTCAACGAGCGCGAGACGACCCATTTCGGCTGCTTCCGCCACGCCGCCGCGAAGGCGCGTTCGTCCGCATCCCACTCAGGATGATCGTCGTCCCAGTAGCGCATGACCTCATACATCCGGCGACCGTACACGCTGCCCGCCTGTCCCTCGGCCTCCTCGATGAAGTGGCGAAAGAGTACGGGGCCCGGCGCGAACGCCATGTGATCGACGTAACCGTCCAGCGACTGGTTCATTCCGAACACGAGCTTGGCCATACCGCCCTCCCTTTCGCTGGCACACTTCCCCGCAGGTCCGATTGCGTTATGCAATCGGCCACAAGCTAGATCGACTGATTTCGAATCGCAATCGGTTTTTGCGCAGGAACACCGCGCGCTCCGCCAGCCCGATCAAGGACGAGCGTCCGCCTGGCGCACGCTCTCCGCGTGACTCCGTGGCGTTAAATCAATCCCGACTCTTTCAGTCGCAATACGCTTTCCAGACGCATCCCATATGCGTCCCAGATCGAAAGAATCCCCGTAAACCTTTGCCGCCTCAGCGACTCTTCAGCGTCGAGGTGGCGGCGTCCGAGCAGGTCTTCCCCGCCCGGTCCGAGCGGGCATAGAGGCAGGCGAAGACCTGCGCCTGCCCGGCCGGGATGTCCGGGCAGAGGCTCTTTGCCGGCCCGACGCAGCTCGCCGGCAGCGGCGCGCTGAACGAGGGATCGAGCGCCCGGCGCACATAGCCCGGCGTCAGCGGGCTCTGCATCACCTGCTGCACCTCGCCGCGGCAGGCCCCGCCGAGGCTGCCCATCTCGCTCGCCAGGCAGGCCGAGATCCGCCCCCGCCCGTTCCGCACGTCGGAGCAGAAGCGCTGGATGTCCGGCGCGCAGGTGGTCATCAGGTCGGCCCGCGCCGGCGCCCCGGGCAGCGTGAGCCCGGCGAGCAGGGCGGCAAGCGGCAGCAGGCGGGATCGCGACATCTTCGGCAGCTCCGGCTGGAACGAACTCCCCTCCTCTACCCGATCCGCCCTCGCTTGCGAACCCCTTCCGCGCACGCCCCACCAGGGGCAGCGCCCCCTCTCCGCAAGAGAATCGCTTCAGGACCAACGGCTTGCCCAGGGCTCTGCGCGCAAGATCACGTTCGGTCGAGATGCCGGCGATCGCGGCCCGCGTCCGGGGCGCCCGCGCTCCGCGGGCGCCCCCCGCGCTTCCGCTAGCTCGACAGGCGTTCCTGGCAGGCGCGCAGCGCCGCGATGGCCTCGTCGGCATCGTCGAGCGGCACGATCACCCGCCGCTCGTCGCCATAGGTGATGGTGAGCGTGTCGTAGTCGCCGAGGTCGTAGATGAACTGGGCATTGTCGACCGGCACCGAGGCGCCGCCGAAGCCGGCCTCGTCCTGGCCGGTGAAGGTGCCGCGGAACACCCGGTCGCCGACCGCGAAGGTCGCCGGGATCGACTGCCCGGGCTGGATGCCCTCGGCGCCCTGCACGTAGATCGCGAGGAACCCCGACGGCGGCGTCGAGGTGGCGTTGATGCCCATCTGCACCTGCGAGGTCGGGTTCACGAAGTGGCGGGTGGCGAAGCAGCCGGGCCCCGCGTTCTCGTTCACCGCGATCTGCCACTCGCCCACGGTCTCGGACGTCCCGGCCGCTTCCCTCTCGACGGCGCACGCCGCGAGCGCGATCGAGGTCGCGAGAATCATCGTCGTCTTCTTCATGGCAGCCCCCTTGAAAAGCGGGCCGCCCGCACTGCCGGCGGTCCCGCGCCCGGACCCCGTGGCCGCCTCCCGATCACGGGTCCGCCACCGGGAACGCGCCTGCATAGCGCCGCTCCGCCGCCCCGATCAAGACCCGGCACGCGCCCCCCGCCCCTCCGAACGTCCGCCGCGGCGTCGGCACCGCGCGGCCCCTCCGGCCATGCGACCGCGCCGGTGCCCGATTCACCGGTCGAGATGCCCGAGGTCGCGCTCCGGATCGAAGGCGTCCCTGACCCGCTGCTTCAGCGCCTTCACGTCCGGAAACCCGCCGTCGCGCTTGCGCTCCCAGACCAGTTCCCCGTCCACCCGGATCTCGAAGATCCCGCCCGTCCCCGGCAGCAGCGCCACCGACCCGAGTTCCTCGCCGAAGGTCGCGAGCAGTTCCTGAGCCATCCACCCGGCCCGGAGCAGCCAGTTGCAGCGCGTGCAATAGGCGATCGTCACCGCCGGCTTGCCGTCCACCATTGCATCCTCCTCGCCGCCTGTCGCGCCGTTCATGGACTTTTAACCCGACGAATCCCTTCAGGCTCAACGGGATACCTATAGTTTCGCGTGCGAAATCCCCCTTCTGCACCTCACGCCCGCCCATAGCCCCCGCCTCCCGGCGTCTCCAGCCACCAGACGTCCCCCGGCCCCACCTCGCGCCTGTCCGCGCTCGCCAGCTCCTCGACCGTCCCGTCCGCCCGCAGGATCCGCGTCCGCCCCACCGCCCCCGGCCCGCCCCCATCGAGCCCCGGCGGCGGCACCACCCGGTGCCCGCTGAGGATCGCCACCGTCATCGGCGCCAGGAACCGGATCTTCCGCTCCACCCCGTCCCCGCCGCGGAACCGCCCCTCCCCCCCGGATCCCCGGCGCAGCCGGAACGCATCCAGCACCACCGGAAACCGCCACTCCAGCACCTCCGGATCGGTCAGCCGCGAGTTCGTCATGTGCGAATGCACGCCCCCCGTCCCCGGATGCCCCCGCCCGTCCGACAGCACCCCCGCCCCGGTCCCCCCGCACACCGTCTCGTAATACTGCAGCCGGTCATCCCCCCAGGTGGTGTTGTTCATCGTCGACTGCGCCGCCGCCTGCACCCCGAGCGCCAGGAACAAGGCCGAGGTCACCGCCTGGCTCGTCTCCACGTTCCCCGCGATCACCGCCGCCGGATAGCGAGGGCTGAGCATCGTCCCCGCCGGCAGGATCACCCTGAGCGGCTTCATCACCCCCTCGTTCATCGGAATGTCGTCGTCCACCAGGCAGCGGAACACATAGAGCACCGCCGCCCGCGTCACCGGCTCCGGCGCGTTGTAGTTCGTCGCCAGCTCCGCCGTCGTCCCGGTGAAGTCGATCACCGCCTC
>NZ_CALLYO010000180.1 GCF_937858865.1 uncultured Amaricoccus sp.
CATCAACATCGTCGACACCCCCGGCCACGCCGACTTCGGCGGCGAGGTCGAGCGCATCCTCGGCATGGTCGACGGCGTCCTCCTCCTCGTCGACGCCGCCGAGGGGCCGATGCCCCAGACCAAGTTCGTCACCGCCAAGGCCCTTCGCCTCGGCCTCCGCCCCATCGTCGTCCTCAACAAGGTCGACAAGCCAGACGCCGAGCCCGACCGGGCGCTGAACGAGGTCTTCGACCTCTTCGTCACCCTCGACGCCGACGAGCACCAGCTCGACTTCCCCGTCCTCTACGCCTCCGGCCGCGCCGGCTGGGCCGACGCGGACCTCGACGGCCCGCGGCAGAACCTCGACGCCCTCTGCGAGCTCATCCTCTCCCACGTCCCCGCCCCGGCCCAGGCCGCCCGCGCCGCCGAGCCCTTCTCCATGCTCGCCACCACGCTGGCCGCCGACCCCTTCCTCGGCCGCCTCCTCACCGGCCGCATCGAATCGGGCCGCATCCGTACCGGCCAGACCCTCCACGCCCTCTCCCGCGACGGCGCCGAGATCGAGCGCTTCCGCGTCTCCCGCGTCCTCGCCTTCCGCGGCCTCACCCGCACCCCGATCGAGACCGCCGAGGCCGGCGACATCGTCAGCCTCGCCGGCATGTCGAAGGCGACCGTCGCCGACACCCTCGCCGACCTCTCCGTCACCGAGCCCCTGCCGGCCCAGCCCATCGACCCGCCGACCATCTCCGTCACCATCGGCATCAACGACTCGCCCCTCGCCGGCCGCGACGGCGACAAGGTCCAGTCCCGCGTCATCCGCGAGCGCCTGATGCGCGAGGCCGAATCGAACGTCGCCATCCGCGTCAGCGACACCCCCGCCGGCGAGGCCTTCGAGGTCGCCGGCCGCGGCGAGCTGCAGATGGGCGTCCTGGTCGAGAACATGCGCCGCGAGGGCTTCGAGCTCTCCGTCTCCCGCCCCCGCGTCCTCTTCCGCGACGTCGAGGGCGAGCGCCTCGAGCCGATCGAGGAGGTGACGATCGACGTCGACGAGGAATTCGCCGGCGTCGTCGTCGACAAGCTCTCCCAGCGCAAGGGCGAGCTCGCCGAGATGCGCACCGGCCAGGGCGGCAAGACCCGCATCGTCGCCCACGTCCCCTCGCGCGGCCTCATCGGCTACCACGGCGAGTTCCTGACCGACACCCGCGGCACCGGCGTCCTCAACCGCGTCTTCCACGGCTGGGCCGCGCACAAGGGCCCGATCCCCGGCCGCCGCAACGGCGTGCTGATCTCCATGGAGGACGGCACCAGCGTCCCCTACGCCCTCTTCAACCTCGAGGACCGCGGCCGCTTCTTCATCGGCCCCGGCGAGCAGGTCTACACCGGCATGATCCTCGGCGAGCACAGCCGCGACAACGACCTGGAGGTGAACCCGCTCAAGGGCAAGAAGCTCACCAACATCCGCGCCGCCGGCAAGGACGAGGCCGTCGTCCTCACGCCGCCGGCCCGCCCCACCCTCGAGCAGGCCATCGCCTACATCGAGGACGACGAGCTCGTCGAGGTGACCCCCCGCCACATCCGCCTGCGCAAGCGCCACCTCGACCCCCACGAGCGCAAGCGCCACGCCCGCCAGAGCGCCTCCTGACCCCGGCCGGCACCGGGGCCTCGCGGATTCCCCAGCCGTCGCATTTTGCAAATCCCGCTTTGCATTTCACGGCAGGGTTGTATCGCGCATTCGAAATGGCGGATTCGATCGCCCCCTGATTGTAGGTTAATTCAACCCTAAAGAAAGCGGATTACCGCTGATTGAGCGCGAAAGCCGCTTCGCAGCTTGGGTTAGAGCGCTTGGCATGATATGTGCATAGTCTGAGGCAGGACACAGCGATATAACAGACGGAGCCAATCCAATGAAGCATCCCGTTGATGTGCACGTGGGCAAGAGAGTTCGCCATCGCCGGTGGATGGTCGGGATGACGCAGCAGCAGCTCGGCGACATCGTCGGCATCAAGTTCCAGCAGATCCAGAAGTACGAGACCGGCATGAACCGGATCTCCGCCTCCCGGCTCTGGGACATCGCCCAGGCGCTGGACGTGCCGATCAGCTTCTTCTTCGAGGGTTTCGAGGGCGAGGGGGCCGAGGCCGCCCCGGCCGCGACCGCCGAGCGCGGCGATCTGCTCGCCGACAAGGAGGCGCTGGAGCTGGTGCGCTCCTACTACGCCATCCCGGAGGCGCAGCGCCGCCGGCTGTTCGACCTCGCGCGCGTCCTCTCGGACGTCGCCTGACCGGTTGTACGAGGGGCGGTCGGGCGGCCAGACCAGGGCTGCCCGATCCTCTCGCCGCATGAGCGAATCGATCCCGACCCTTTCGGTTGGAATACCCGTTCCATACGGATTCCATACGCGTTCCGGATCGAGCGAATCCCCGTAAACCCTTGCCGTCGAACGACTCGGCCTCGGCTGGCGTCATACCGCCGGTGTGCGGCTGCGGCGGGCGGGAACGGCCGACAGGAATTCGTCGATCCGCTTCCAGACCGCGGCCTGGATCTCGGGCCGCTCCATGAAGATCTCGTGCCGCGCGCCGGGCAGCTCCAGCAGCGCGCCCTCGGCCATCTTCGCCACCTGGCTGCGGATGATGCTGGCCGAGACCACCGTCTCCTCGCTTCCGAGCATGACCAGCATCGGCACCCGCGGCAGCGGCGCGACATAGAGCCGCGCCATCTCCTCCAGCGCGGCATAGGTCCACTGCATGCTCGGCCCGCCGAGCGCCAGCTCGGGATGCCGCGTGATCTGGCCCAGGCACCAGGCGAAGACGTCGGCATCCGACGTCAGCGGATTTCCGGCATAGCCGATCGCGATCGCCGTCGGCTGCGGCTTCGTCCCGGGCATCAGCCGGTTCCCGAACCCGGCCAGATTGGCGAGCCGGGTCATCTTCGCGGTCAGCTCGCGCGTCGCGGCCCGCATCTGCAGGTGCCACATTGGTGCCGACAGGATCGCCCCGCAGAAGTCCGCCCGCTCGAGCAGCGTCCGCAACCCGATGCAGCCGCCCATCGAATGCGCCAGCATGTAGCGGGGCCCCGGCAGCTCCAGCCGGCCGTCGAGCTCGAGCAGCGCCGCCACGTCGAGCTGGAAGGCGCGGAAGTCCTCGATATGTCCGAGCATCGGGTTCGCCGGATACCGGTCGGACAGCCCCTGCCCGCGCCAGTCGATCACCAGGACCGAAAGGCCCCGCTCCACCAGCCTCGCGGCAACACGCCCGTACTTCTCGGCGAACTCGGTGCGCCCGGGAAAGATCACCGCGGTCCCCCGCCGTCCGCCGCGCCAGGCGACCGCCCGCAGACGGATGCCGTCCGCGGTCGTCAGCCAGAAGGCCTCGGCGCCGGCGGGCGCGTCCGCCACGTCGGCGTGAAAGGGGGCAGCAGGAAGCGGCCCCTCCCGCGTCATGCCAACAGGCTGCCGAGCCGCATCGCGAGCCCCATGTCGCCATCCACCATCAGCTGGCCGCTCATGAAGGCGCCGGTCGGGTCGAGATCCCCCTCAAGCAGGCTCTGGAACGTCTCCGCGCTGGCGGTCAGCGTGCAGTCGGCGTCGCTCCCGTCGTCGGGCGCGGCGCCGCCCTCGTCGATCCTGACCGCGCCCGCGTCCTCGATGACGAACTTGACCGAACCGTCGATCCCGCTGCCGCCGAGCTTGGCGTTCAGCGCCCTGACGGCGGCGTCGACGATCTCGCCCATGTGTTCTCTCCGCACTGCGGGCTCGCTGGCCCTCGATTTCCGGCGTCGGATCGCTAATCTAGAAGTCATGGGCGGGTTTCAAAAGCGTCAACTGGCCGGAATGCTCGCCCTGGGGCTGTGGGTGGCCACCGGCGCACCCGCCCTGCCGCAGACCGAGGCGCCGCCACCGGAGAGCCTGCCGGCCGACCAGGCGGCGCGGCTCGAGGAACTCCTCGCCGAGCTCGGACAGCCGGGCCGGCAGGACTGGCAGAAGGTCGAGCAGGAGATCGTCCGCATCTGGTCGCAGTCCGGCTCGCCCGCCATGGATCTCCTCCTCGCCCGCGGCAACGAGGCGCTCGAGGCCGAGGACTTTCCCACGGCGGTCGAGCATTTCAGCGCCCTCGTCGACCATGCGCCCGACTTCGCCGAGGGCTGGAACGCCCGCGCCACCGCCTTCTTCCTCATGGGCGAGTACGGGCTCGCCATCAACGACGTGGAGCACGTCCTGGCACTCAACCCCCGACATTTCGGCGCGCTCTCCGGCCTCGGCTTCATGCTCGAAGCGATGGGCGAGCCCGACCTCGCGCTCGAGGCGCTGCAGGCGGCACAGGCGCTCAACCCCAACCAGCCGAACATCAGCGAGAGCGTGAAGCGGCTCGAGCAGATGACGGGGGACGCCGAGCTCTAGCGGCCGGCCGACCGGAGAGAGGATCATGGCTTTCGACGGCGCCGCCCGCGTCTCGGCCGTTCTCGGCCCCACCAACACCGGCAAGACCCACTACGCGATCGAGCGTATGCTCGCGCACCGCACCGGCGTCATCGGCCTGCCGCTGCGCCTGCTCGCGCGCGAGGTCTACGACCGCATCGTCGCGCTGCGCGGCCCCTCGGTCGTCGCCCTCGTCACCGGCGAGGAGCGCATCGTGCCGCCCCGCGCCGCCTGGTGGGTCTCCACCGTCGAGGCGATGCCGACCGACATCGGCGCCGACTTCCTCGCCGTCGACGAGATCCAGCTCTGCGGCGACCCCGACCGCGGCCACATCTTCACCGACCGCCTGCTCAACGCCCGCGGCCTGCAGGAGACCCTCTTCCTCGGCGCCGAGACCATGCGCCCGCGCATCGCGAGCCTCGTCCACGCCCCGCAGCTCATCAGGCGCGAGCGCTTCTCGAAGCTCACCTACACCGGCCCGCGCAAGCTCAGCCGCATGCCGCCGCGCAGCGCCGTCGTCGGCTTCTCCGTCGAGGACGTCTACGCCATCGCCGAGCTCGTCCGCCGGCAGAAGGGCGGCGCCGCCGTGGTGATGGGCGCCCTCTCGCCGCGCACCCGCAACGCCCAGGTCGCCCTCTACCAGAACGGCGACGTCGACTATCTCGTCGCCACCGACGCGATCGGCATGGGCCTCAACCTCGACATCGCCCACGTCGCCTTCTCCGGCCTCGTCAAGTTCGACGGCCGCCGCCACCGCCACCTCGCCGCGAGCGAGCTCGCCCAGATCGCCGGCCGCGCCGGGCGCTACACCACCGACGGCACCTTCGGCGTCACCGGCGAGGCGGCGCCGCTCGAGCCCGAGGTGGTCGAGGCGATCGAGAACCACCGCTTCCGCCCGCTCGCCCGCCTGCAGTGGCGCAACTCCGCCCTCGACCTCGCCAGCCCCGAGGCGCTGATCGCCAGCCTCGAGGCGGCCCCCGCCCGCCCCGACCTGCAGCGCGCCCGCGAGGCGGACGACCTCGCCACCCTGCGCGAGCTCGCCCGGATCCCCGAGGTGCGCGCCCGCCTCGGCGGCCCCGCCGGCACCCGCCTGCTCTGGGACGTCTGCCAGATCCCCGACTTCCGCAAGGTCACCCTCGCCGAGCACGCCAGCCTCTGCGTGCGCATCCTGCGCTTCCTGCAGGAGGGCGGCGGCATCCCGACCGACTGGCTCGCGCGCCAGATCGAGCGTATCGATCGAACCGAAGGCGACATCGACGCGTTGTCCAAGCGGCTCGCCTACATCCGCACCTGGACCTACGTGGCCCAGCGGCGGGGGTGGGTGGACGATGCGGACCATTGGCGCGAGGAGACCCGTGCGGTAGAAGACCGGCTGTCGGACGCACTGCACCTGCAGCTCACGCAGCGTTTCGTCGACCGGCGCACGTCGGTGCTCATGCGCCGGCTGAAGCAGAGGGAGAGCCTGTTGGCCACAGTCACCGAGAATGGCGAGGTCCACGTCGAGGACCAGTTCATCGGCCGGCTGGAGGGGTTCCGCTTCCTCCTCGACCCGACCGCCGACGCCGACCAGGCCCGGACGCTGCGCGCCGCCGGCATCGCCGCGCTGGCCCCGGCGCTCAGCCTGCGCGCCGACCGTTTCTACAACGCCCCCGACACCGAGATCGACGTCACCGAGCAGGGCGGCCTCATGTGGGGCGAGCACGCCGTCGGCAAGCTCGTCGCCGGCCCGGACGCGCTCAGCCCCGAGGTGCAGCCCTTCGTCGACGACGATGCCGCCCCCGAGATCGCCGAGAAGGTCCGCCGCCGGCTCTCGCACTGGATCGACCGCCGCATCGCGCTGCTCTTCCAGCCGCTCCTCGCGCTCAAGGCCGACGAGACCCTGTCCGGCATGGCCCGCGGCATCGCCTTCCGCCTCATCGAGGCGCTCGGCATCATCCCCCGCGCCGAGATCGCCGACGAGGTCAAGGCCCTCGACCAGGAGAGCCGCGCCGGCCTGCGCAAGCACGGCGTCCGCTTCGGCCAGTACACCGTCTTCATGCCGCTCCTGCTCAAGCCGGCGCCGACGCGGCTCCGCCTCGTGCTCTGGTCGCTCGCCGAGAATCTCCCGGTCTTCCCGGTCGCCCCGCCGCCCGGCCTCGTGACGATCGCCGCCGTCCCCGACGCCCCGCCGGGCTACTACCCCCGCGCCGGCTACCGCCTCGCCGGCGAGCGCGCCATCCGCATCGACATGCTCGAGCGGCTCGCCGACATGATCCGCAACCTCGACGCCCGCGCCGGCTTCGAGGCGGCACCCGAGATGCTCTCGATCACCGGCCTCTCGCTCGACCAGTTCGCCAGGCTCATGCAGGGCATGGGCTACGTCGCGGCCGAGGGCACCCGCCCGCGCCGGCGGCCCGCGCCGCCCGCGGACGCCGGACCGGCGTCCGCCGAGCCCGCACCACCCGCGGACGCCGGGCCGGCGCCCGCCGAGCCCGCGCCGACAGAGGCCGGTCAACCGGAACCCGACGCCCCGACCCCCGAGATCCCGGGCCCGGCTCAGCCCGACGCCCCGACCCCGGAGATTCCGGTTCCCGACCAGCCGGACGCCCCGGTCCCGGTCGATCCGGTCCCCGAGCAGCCGGACGTTCCCCTTCCGGAGATCCCCGTCCCCGGCGAGCCCACGATCCCGGTGCCACCGCCACCGACCGAGCTTCCCCCAACCGCCGGCGTAGCCGAGGTCGAGGCGGCGGCCGCCGAATCCGCAGCGTCCGAGACCCCGGTCGCGGAGGCGTCCGCCGAGGGCGAACCGCAGGAGATGGAGCTCTTCTACACCTTCTCCCGCGCCCCGCGCCGGCGCCCCGAACGCGCCGCCCGCCCGCCGCGCAAGCCCCGCGAGAAGGGCGCACGCCCGCCCCGCGGCGAGGAGGCGCAGGGCGAGCCGCGTCAGGGCGGGGCCGGCCGCAAGCCGAAGCGCGAGGACCG
>NZ_CALLYO010000181.1 GCF_937858865.1 uncultured Amaricoccus sp.
CGGGAAGACCTCCGCCACCCCGAGGAGGGCGGCGACCCTGGCCGCGGGCGTGCCGCCGGCGTCGGAGAGGGCCTTCAGGCGCGCGGCCAGCGGGTCCTTCACGTCGATCGGCCGACCGCGCTCGTCCACTCCACCTACATAGGCCATCCAGGCGGCGACGGCGAGGGTGAGGCCGGGGCAGGGGCGGCCAGCGGCGCGGTTGTCGGCGATGGTGCCGAGGATGCGCTGCGGCAGCTTCTGGCTGCCGTCCATGGCGATCTGCCAGGTGCGGTGGCGGATGGCCGGGTTGGCGTAGCGCTCGAAGAGGGCGGCGGCGTAGGCGGCGAGGTCTTCGCCGGGCGGCGGGACGATGGTCGGGATGATCTCGGCCCGCCAGAGGTGGCGGACGTAGCCGGCGAAGGCCGGATCGGCGACCGTCTCGGCGATCGTCTCGTGCCCGGCGAGATAGCCGGTGTAGGCGAGCGAGGAATGGGTGCCGTTGAGGCAGCGGAGCTTCATCAGCTCGAAGGGGGTGACGTCCCGCACGAGCTGCACGCCCACCGCGCCGAGGTCGGGGCGGGCGCCGTCGACGAAGTCGTCCTCGACGACCCACTGGCGGAAGGGCTCGTGCATCACCGGCGACAGGTCGAGGACGCCGGTGAGCCGGGCCAGCCGCTCGACGTCCTCGGGTTTGGTCGCCGGCACGATGCGGTCGACCATGGTCGAGGGGAAGCGGCCCTCGGCCTCGATCCAGCCGGCGAGGTCGGGGTCGATCAGGCGGGCGAGCTCGAAGGTGACGCCGCGGACGACGCGGCCGTTCTCGGGCAGGTTGTCGCAGCAGAGGACGGTGAAGGGCCTGACGCCGGCCGCGCGCCGGTTGGCCAGCGCGCGGACGATATAGCCGGGGGCCGAGCGGGGTGCGTCGGGGTGGGCGAGGTCGTGGACGATGTCGGGATGCGCGCGGTTCAGCCGGCCGGTCGAGGGCTCGTGGCAGTAGCCCTTCTCGGTGACGGTCAGGCTGACGATCCGGACCTTCGGGTCGGTCATGGCGACGAGGACGGCCGCCGGGTTCTCACGGGCGACGAGGACGTCCTCGACGACGCCGATCACTTGCGCCGTCTCGCCCTCCGGGCCGAGCTCGAGGGCGGTGTAGGCGAAGCCCTGCGGCTTCAGGAGGTCGCGCTGGGTCGGGCTCATCAGGCTGACGCCGACGATGCCCCAGTCGCCGCCCGAGCTCTGCATCGCCTCGGCGATGTAGATTGCGCCGTGGGCGCGGAAGAAGGCGCCGAGGCCGAGGTGGACGATGCCGACGCCGGGGCGGGGGCCGGACGGGCGCTGCAGGCGGGGGAGATCAGCGGGCAAGCGGGGCTCCTCCTGCTTGGAGTCGCACGCGTGCGACAATCGGCATGTAGTTGAATTTGCTTGATAACTCCATCGGCGTTAACCGGGTTGAAACCTTTGTCGACACCGGGCGACGGGGGAGATCAGCGGGCAAGCCAGCCTCCATCGACGGGGAGGATCACGCCGTGGATATAGCGCGCGGCGGGGGAGGCGAGGAAGACGGCGGCGCCGGCGATGTCGGAGGGCTCGCCCCAGCGGCCGGCGGGGATGCGGTCGAGGATCGCCTTCGAGCGGTCGGGGTCGGCGCGGAGGGGCTCGGTGTTGTTGGTGACGATATAGCCGGGGGCGATGGCGTTGACGTTGATCCCCTTCGCCGCCCATTCGTTGGCGAGCACCTTGGTCAGGCCGGCGACGCCGTGCTTCGAGGCGGTGTAGGAGGGCACGCGGATGCCGCCCTGGAAGCTCAGCAGCGAGGCGATGCTGACGATGGCGCCGCCGGCCTTGCGGGCGAAGGCCTGGCGGGCGAAGGCCTGGGAGAGGAAGAAGACCGCCTTCAGGTTCACGTCGATCACCGCGTCCCAGTCGGCTTCGGTGAAGTCGAGCGAATCGGCGCGGCGGATGATGCCGGCGTTGTTCACCAGGATGTCGAGCGGGCCGAGGGTGAGGAGGGTCTCGGCGGCCGGCTTCGGGTCGTCGAGGGGGAGGTTGAGGCCGCGGGCCTTGAGGCCGCGGGCGGCGATGAGGTCGAGGGTCTGGTCGAGGGAGGAGCGGGCGGCGGCGATGACGCTGGCGCCGGCCTCGGCCATGGCGATGGCGATGGCCTGGCCGATGCCGGTGTTGGCGCCGGTGACGAGGGCGGTGCGGCCGTCGAGGCGGAAGGGGTCGGTCATCGGAGGTCGGCCATGGCGACCATGTCCATGTCGCGGTAGTCGACGTTGTCGCCGGCCATGGCCCAGATGAAGGTGTAGGCCTGGGTGCCGGCGCCGGCGTGGATCGACCAGGGGGGCGAGATGGCGCCCTCCTCGTTGGCGAGGACGAGGTGGCGGGTCTCGCCGGGCTCGCCCATCAGGTGCATGAGGCGGGCGGTGTCGGGGAGGTCGATGTAGAGGTAGGCCTCCATGCGGCGGTCGTGGACGTGGGCGGGCATGGTGTTCCAGACCGAGCCGGGCTCGAGGCGGGTGAGGCCGACGACGAGCTGGCAGGAGGGCATCACGTCGGGGTGGACGAACTGGTAGATGGTGCGGGCGTTCGAGGTCTCCGGGGAGCCGACCTTGTTCGAGGCGGCCTCGGCGATGCGGATGAGGCGGGTCGGGTGGGTGGCGTGGGCCGGGGCGGAGAGGATGTAGAAGCGGCCCTCGCCGGCGAAGGCGACGGGGCCGGAGCCGCGGCCGAGGTAGAGCATGTCGCCCCGGGTCATGGCGTGGTCGGTGCCGGCGGCGGAGACGGTGCCGGCGCCGCCGATGTTGACGACGACCATCTCGCGGCGGTCGAGGACGGAGGGGGTGCCGGTCTCGGCGACGCGGTCGAGGACGAGGGGGGCGCCGGAGGGGACGGCGCCGCCGACGATCATCCGGTCGTAGTGGGTGTAGACGAGGCGGATCTCGCCCGGGCGGAAGATGCCGGCGACCTGGAAGTGGCGGCGGAGCGCCTCGGTGTCGAAGGTCCTCGCGGTGGCGGGATCGACGGCGTGGCGGGTCTCGACGGTCAGCATGGGGCGCTCCGGGGCACGGGGTGGGCACGCGTGCCCACGGGGGGTGGTCGTTGATTCGAAAGGAAAAAGCGGGTGCGCGTTAACCGCGCCGCAACCTTGGTTAAAGGAAATCGTCGCGGCGGGGGGCGAAGGTGTCGATGAGGACGCCCGGCTCGCCGAGGGCGCGGCAGCCGTGCGCCGCGCCGGCGGGGATGACGAAGGCGTCGCCGGGGCCGACGGTGAAGCTCTCGCCGGCGACGGTGAACTCGAAGCGGCCGGACTTGACCAGGGTCGACTGCACGTGCGGGTGGCTGTGCTCCTCGCCGACCGCGCCGGCGGGGAAGGAGACCTCCACCAGCATGATCTCGGGGCTCTCGGAGAGCACGCGGCGCATGATGCCGCCGCCGGTGTCGATGGTGGGAAAGCTGCGGACGGGAGCGGACATCGGCGGGCCTTTCAGTGGAAGAGCGACGGCAGCCAGAGCGAGACGGCCGGAACGTAGGTCACGATCAGCAGGACGACGAGGCCGGCGCCGTAGAAGGGCCAGATCGACTTCATCGCGTCCCAGATGGTGATCTTGCCGACGGCGGCGGCGACGAACTGCACCGGGCCGAGCGGCGGGGTGTTGAGGCCGATGCCGAGGTTCAGGATCATGATGACGCCGAAATGCACCGGGTCGATGCCGAAGCTCTGCACCACCGGCAGGAAGATCGGCGTGGTGATGATGATGAGCGGCGCCATGTCCATGAAGGTGCCGAGCACCAGCAGGACGATGTTGATCATCAGCAGGATGGTATAGGGATCCTGGCTGATCGCGCTCATCATGTCCACGGTCATCTGCGCCACCTTGAGGTAGGCCATGAGCCAGCCGAAGGACCCCGCCATGCCGATGATGAGCAGCACCATCGAGGTGGTGCGGACCGCCTGCTGCGTCGCGTGCACGAACTCGCGGAAGTCGAGCGTGCGGTAGACGAGGAAGGTGACGAGGAG
>NZ_CALLYO010000182.1 GCF_937858865.1 uncultured Amaricoccus sp.
GAGATCGACATGGGCGACCTGGCCGATCGCATGCACCCCGGCATCGGTGCGCCCGGCGCCGACGGTGAACGGCGCCTCCGGGGCGATGCGCGCGATCGCCGCCTCGAGCGCCCCCTGCACGCTCGCCCGCGCCGCCTGGCGCTGCCAGCCGGAGAAGGGGCGTCCGTCGTACTCGATCCTGAGGGCGTAGCGCGGCATGGCCCGAGCCCCTAGCGCGCCCGGGGCGGCGCGCGCAAGGCGGCGCGGCCGGTCGGGGGTCAGGCGGCCTTCCCGCCAAGCGAGGGGATCTGCGAGACGTCGATGGCGCGCGCCGCATGCCAGGCGTCGTAGGCGCCCTGCATCCTGACCCAGGCGATCGGCTCGCCGCCGAACATCTTCGCCAGCCGGACGGCGGTCTCCGGGCTGACCGGCTTCCGCTCGGCGAGGATGTCGTAGAGATGCTGGCGCGAGATGCCGAGCAGCCGGGCAATCTGCGCCTTCGGCACGCCGACGGCAGGGATGACGTCCTCCCGGAGGAGCGCCCCGGGGTGGGTCGGGCAGCGGTTCGGATCGCGGGCCATGGGGTATCTCCTCAATGGTACTGCTCGAAGTCGACGGCGAAGGCATCGCCGTCGCGGAACTCGAAGGTGACGCACCACGGCCCGTTGACGTGGACCGTGTAGCGGGTCGGCTCGAAGCCGCGCAGCGCGTGGAAGTCGAAGCCGGGAAGGTTCATGTCCTCCGCGCCGGCGGCCGCATCGAGACGATCCAGCCGCCGCAGGATGCGCTCGTGCAGGCGCGCGTCGATCCTCGATCGGCCGGTCTCCCAGAGCGAGCGGAGCTGCTTGCTCCGGAAGGTCTTGATCATGCGGGGCAGTGTATGCAATCGGCTGACAGCATGTCAACAGATGGCTTACATCCATGTTTTCGCGAGCGACGTGTCACCCGGATCCCGCGCGGCGTTGCGGGTGGGCGGCGGAGCGATTAGGTCTGGGACCGCCGGGGAGCGGAGGGAGGACGCGGGACCTTGGACCTCAATCGCCTCACCGGAGGCCTGATCCAGAGCGTCGGGGACGCGGTGGGCGAGCTCGGCGGCCTCTTCGGCGACCCGGTGGTGCGGCTCGGGGTGACCGGGCTCAGCCGCGCCGGCAAGACCGTCTTCATCACCTCGCTCGTCGCCAACCTCCTCGACCGCGGCCGGATGCCGCAGCTGAGGGCCGAGGCCGAGCACCGCATCCTCGCCGCCTACCTGCAGCCGCAGCCCGACCACACCATCCCGCGCTTCGCCTACGAGGACCATCTCGCCGCGCTGACCGGGCCGGATCCGCGCTGGCCGGAGAGCACCCGCTCGATCTCGACGCTCAGGCTCTCGCTCCGGGTGACGCCGACCGGGATGATGCGGGGGATCGGCGGGCCGAAGGTCGTGCATCTCGACATCGTCGACTATCCGGGCGAGTGGCTGCTCGACCTGCCGCTGATGAACGAGAGCTTCGAGGAATGGTCGCGCGCGGCCATCGCCATCGCCCGGACGCCGGCCAGGGCGCCGCATTCGGCCGCCTGGCTGGCGCGGCTCGCAGCGACCGAGCCCGCCGCGCGGGCGCTCGCCGCCGACTTCACCGCCTATCTCGCCGCCGCGCGCGCCGCCGGCCTCTCCAGCGTCGCGCCGGGGCGGTTCCTGATGCCGGGCGATCTCGAGGGCTCGCCCGCCCTCACCTTCTCGCCGCTCGACAGGCCGGCGCGGCGTGCCGCGGACTCGCTCTGGCGCGCCTTCGAGCAGCGGTTCGAGGCCTACAAGCGGGTGGTGGTCGCGCCCTTCTTCCGCAACCACTTCGCCCGGCTCGACCGGCAGGTGGTGCTGATCGACGCGCTCGGCGCCATCCACGACGGGCCGCGGGCGGTCGAGGACCTGCGCGCGGCGATGGCCGAGATCCTCGCCTGCTTCCGTCCCGGGCCGCGGTCCTGGCTGGCGCCGATCCTCGGGCGGCGGATCGACCGCATCCTCTTCGCCGCCACCAAGGCCGACCATCTGCACCATTCCCAGCACGGCAAGCTCGCCGCCATCGCCCAGGCGCTGGTGAAGGACGCCCGCGCCCGCGCCGAGTTCACCGGCGCCGCCACCCAGGCCCTCTCGATCGCGAGCCTGCGCGCCACGGTCGAGGCGACGGTCATCCGCGACGGGCGGGAGATCGACGTGGTGCGCGGGCGGCTCGAGGGGAGCGGCGAGGAGGCGGCGCTCTTCCCCGGCAACCTGCCGGAGGATCCCGCGGCCATCCTCTCGCCGGCGCGGCAGGGGGTGGAGGACTGGAGCGACGCCGCCTACCGGGTGACGCGCTTCGCGCCGCCCCTCCTCGCCGGGGCCGGCGGCGGGCTGCCGCACATCCGCCTCGACCGCGCCGCCGAGTTCCTGATCGGAGACCGCCTCGGATGAGCCGTCCGCCCGAATCCCGCGGCCAGCGGGTCGATCCCTTCGTCATCCCGGCCGGCGAGCTCGCGCCGGCCACGCTGACCCCGGCCGAGGCCCCGCCGCCGCCCGATGACGAGCCGCCCGAGGGCGCGGCGATGCAGGCGGCGGTGCGCCTCGCCGCCGGCCGCGGCCGGGGCGGCCGGGGCGGGCTCTTCTGGACCGTCCTCGGGCTCTTCGTCTCGCTCGTCGTCTCGATCGCGACCTACGACTATCTGACCTCGCTGCTCATGCGCTTCCCGCTCCTCGGCCGGGCCGCGCTCGTCCTCGTCGCGATCCTCGCCGTCCTCGTCCTCCTGCAGGTCGTGCGCGAGCTCTGGGCCTTCCGCCGCCTCGTCCGCATCCAGTCCTTCCACGCCGAGGCCGCGGCGGCGCTGGCGGGCGGCGACCGCGCGGCGGCGCTCGCCCTCTCGCGGCGGCTCGAGCGGTTCTATTCCGGCCGCCCCGAGCTCGGCTGGCACCTCGAGCGGCTGCGCGAGCGGCGCGAAGGGTTGCTCGACGCCGACGCCATCGTCGAGCTGACCGAGCGCGCCGTCTTCGAGCCGCTCGACGCCCAGGCCCGCCGCGAGATCGAGGCGGCGAGCCGCATCGTCGCCGGCGCCACCGCGCTCATCCCGCTGGCGCTCGCCGACGTGCTGGCGGCACTGTCGCAGAACGTCCGCATGGTCCGCCGCATCGCCGGCATCTACGGCGCCCACGCCGGCTTCTTCGGCTCCTGGCGGCTGCTGCGCCTCGTCGCGACCCACCTCATCGCCACCGGCCTCGTGGCGGTCGGCGACGACCTCGTCGGCTCGGTCGCCGGCGGCCACCTGCTCGCGCGCCTCTCCCGCCGCTTCGGCGAGGGCTTCGTGAACGGCGCCCTCACCGCCCGGGTCGGCGTCGCCGCCATGGACGTCTGCCGCCCCCTCCCCTTCGCCGCCCTGCCCCGGCCCAAGGTCTCGAACCTCATCAGCCGCGCCCTCGCCGGGCTGTTCCAGAACACTGGCCGAGACC
>NZ_CALLYO010000183.1 GCF_937858865.1 uncultured Amaricoccus sp.
GCCGCCTTTGCGGCCTCCCTCCGGCGGAGAGCGGCCTTCGGCCGCTCGAGTCATTTTTCTCCCCGCCTGTTGGCGGGGCCCCTCGTCTGCTCGATAGGGTTTCTGCCTGTATGAAATCCTTCAGGGGAGGGGGCGATGGCGGTTGCCGTCGTCGTCGCGGTGCGGGTGGGGAGACGGTGGAGCATTTGCAGGTGGTGACGGGCGCCGCGGGCGTGCGGGTGACGTACGCGGGCGGCCGGCGCGGCGCTTCCGGCGCCGCGGATGGCGCTGGCGGCGGGTTGAGGGTGCGCAACCGCAGATTTATTACTTGACGGTGCGCTCGCTCTCCGGTATAGGACTGGGCAAGCTGGAAGAAGTGAGTCGGCAGGCCTCGGAGACGGGGCCTGCCGTTTCTTTTCTGCCCGGGCGGAGCAGCCAGGGCATCCATCACATGACACTTTCAGCATCAGAAGACGCGGCGGACAGCGACAGGCTGGGACGCACGCTGGAGCTGTACCGTGATCTGTCCGTGGCTTTGCGCGGTCGGATCGACCAACTGAAAGCGGGAACCGCAGGCAAGGACGAGGGCAAGGACGCGGAGGACGCGCTCAAGTCCTATCAGAAGATCCTGCAGACGGTTCTCGACCTCGAGGCAAGTCTTGTCAGACGAAGAGAAGCAGGAGCGGCAGGGGCGGGCGCAGGCCTCGACCTCGACGCCGCACGCGCCGAGATCCTTGCGAGACTTGCTGTCTGGGCTGCCGCAAGGTGAGCTCGACGCCTTTCTGGAAGCGCTGAGTCCGAACGCCCTGATGTCCCTGCCCTGGCTCTTCGAGCAATGGGCGCTGGGGCATCAGCTGCCCCCGGAGGGAGACTGGGCGACCTGGGTCATCCTGGGCGGCCGGGGGGCGGGCAAGACCCGCGCGGGGGCCGAGTGGGTCCGCGCGCAGGTCGAAGGGGCGAAGCCGGGCGACCCGGGGGCCTGCTCCCGGGTCGCCCTGGTCGGCGAGACGCTGGACCAGGCGCGCGAGGTGATGGTCTTCGGCTCCTCGGGGCTGCTCGCCGCGTCGCCGCCGGACCGGCGGCCGGAGTGGCAGGCGTCGCGCCGGCGGCTGGTCTGGCCGAACGGGGCGGTGGCGGAGACCTATTCGGCGCGCGATCCGGAGAGCCTGCGCGGGCCGCAGTTCGATGCGGCCTGGTGCGACGAGGTGGGCAAGTGGTCCAGGGCCGAGGAGGCCTGGGACCAGCTGCAGTTCGCGCTGCGGCTCGGGGCGCGGCCGCGGGCGGTGGTGACGACGACGCCGCGGCGGAACCCGATGCTGCTGAAGCTGATCGAGGCGGCGGACACGGTGGTGACGCGGGCGCCGACCGAGGCCAACCGGATGCATCTGGCGCCGGGGTTCGTCGAGCGGCTCGCGGCGCGGCATGCCGGCACGCGGCTGGGGCGGCAGGAGCTCGAGGGCGAGTTCGTGCTCGACATCGAGGGCGCGCTCTGGACCTGGGAGACGATCGAGGCGGCGCGGCGGCCGGTCGCGGGCGAGCCGGACCGGATCGTGGTGGCGGTCGATCCGCCGGTGACGAGCGGCGAGGGGGCGGACGAGTGCGGGATCGTGGTGGCGGGCGTGGTCCGCGACGGGCCGCTGAATGCCTGGGTCGGCGAGGTGATCGCCGACGCGAGCCTGCGGGGCGCCTCGCCGCAGCGGTGGGCGGAGCGGGCGGTGGCGCTCTACCACGCGCACCGGGCCGACCGGCTGGTCGCCGAGGTGAACCAGGGCGGGCAGATGATCGAGACGCTGGTCCGCCAGATCGATCCGATGGTTTCCTTCCGCGCCGTCGTCGCCACCAGGGGCAAGGGGCTGCGCGCCGAGCCGGTGGCGGCGCTCTACGAGCAGGGGCGGATCCGGCACGCCCGGGTCTTTCCCGAGCTCGAGGCGCAGATGGCGGCGATGACCGTGGGCGGCTACGCCGGGCGCGGCAGCCCGGACCGGCTGGATGCCCTGGTCTGGGCGATCACCGAGCTGATGCTCGACCCCGAGGCGCGGCTGGTGCCGGGGATCCGCACGCTCGGGCGGTGAGTTTTCGAGAGACGGGGCCGCTCCGGGGTCCCGAGTTACCGCGATTTCCCGACCGCCGGGCGATGCCGTCCGGCTCGAAATCGCTCGAGCGGCCGACGGGTTCAGTCAGGAGCGAGCGTTCCATGGTCTTGCAGTTCTTCCGCACGTCCCGGGCCAGGTCCCGGTCCGAGCCGCCGGAGGCGAAGGCCTCGGCCGCGGCGCCGGTCATCGCCTTCCAGGGCGCGGGGCGGGTGGCCTGGTCGGCGCGCGACACATCGACGCTGACCCGGGTGGGGTTCCTGGGCAATCCGGTGGCCTTCCGCTGCGTGAAGCTGATCGCCGAGGCGGCGGCGGCGGTGCCGGTGGTGGTGCAGGATGCCGACCGGCGCTTCGACGTGCATCCGGTGATCGACCTCCTCGCCGCGCCCAATCCGGGGCAGAGCGGGGCGGCGCTCTTCGAGTGCTTCTACGGGCACCTGCTGCTGAGCGGGGACGGGTATCTGGAGGCGGCCGGGGAGGTCGCGGCCGGGGGGCCGCGGGAGCTCTACGTGCTGCGCTCGGACCGGATGAAGGTGGTGCCGGGGGCGGACGGCTGGCCGGTCGCCTATGAATATGCCGCGGGCGGGGCGAAGCATGTGTTCGACATGCGGGCCGAGCGGGTGCCGGTGCTGCACGTGAAGGCGTTCCATCCGCAGGACGATCACTACGGGCTGTCGCCGCTGGCGGCGGCGGCGAGTGCCATCGACGTGCACAATTCGGCCAGCACCTGGTCGAAGGCGCTGCTCGACAATGCGGCGCGACCCTCGGGGGCGATCGTCTATCGCGGGGTGGACGGGCAGGGGCAGCTGGCGGCGGACCAGTATGCGCGGCTGGTGGAGGAGATCGAGAGCCATCATCAGGGGGCGCGGAACGCCGGGCGGCCGATGCTGCTCGAGGGCGGGCTGGACTGGAAGCCGATGGGGTTCTCGCCGAGCGACATGGAATTTCATCGCACCAAGGAGGCGGCGGCGCGCGACATCGCGCTCGCCTTCGGGGTGCCGCCGATGCTGCTCGGGCTGCCGGGGGACAATACCTATGCGAATTATTCCGAGGCGCACCGGGCCTTCTACCGGCTGACCGTGCTGCCGCTGGTGTCGAAGACGCTGGCGGCGATTTCCGGTTGGTTGCCGGGGTATTACGGCGTGCGGTTCCAGGTGAAGGTGGACTTCGACAACGTGCCGGCGCTGGCCGAGGAGCGCGCGGCGCTCTGGGCCCGGGTCGGCGGGGCCGGCTTCCTGAGCGACGGCGAGAAGCGGGCGCTGCTCGGGCTGCCGAAGCTCCGGGAGGAGTGATGCGTGGCACCGGGGTCAGGGGCGGCGGGTCGCGCTTTCTCTACGAGCCATTCGATGCGACGGCGGCGCGGATCGAGGTGAGCGAGCGCATCCAGGAGGAGCGCTGGACGCTGCTCGAGCGGCGGCTGAACCAGATCGAGGTGGCGCTCGACCGGCTGGAGCGGCGGATCTGGCTCGCGGTCTACGGCGCGGCCTCGCTGATCCTCGCCGATATCGCCTACGGGCTGCTGCAGATCACCGTTTCCTGAGAAAGGATGAGATCGATGCATCGGATTGGCGGGGTGCGCTCGCTGGAGACGAAGTTCTGCAGCTTCGACGGCGCGGTGGCGCTGAAGGAGGGGGCGGAGATCGCCGGCTACGCGAGCCTGTTCGGCGCGCCGGACCAGGGCGGGGACGTGGTGCAGGCGGGGGCCTATGCGGCCTCGCTGGCGCGGCTCGCCAGGGCGGGGTCGGGGGTGAAGATGCTCTGGCAGCACGACCCGACGCGGCCGATCGGGGTGTGGGACGAGGTGCGCGAGGACGGGCGCGGGCTCTGGGTCAAGGGGCGGCTGCTCCTCGAGGTGCAGGCGGCGCGGGAGGCGCATGTGCTGCTGCAGGCCGGGGCGATCGACGGGCTGTCGATCGGCTACCGGACGCTCCGGGCCGAGGCCAAGGGCGGGCGGCGGCTGCTGCACGAGATCGAGCTCTGGGAGGTGTCGCTGGTCACCTTCCCGATGCTGCCGGAGGCGCGGGTGCTGGCGGAGGATCCGGAGGCGGACCTGGCGCGGGCGCTGGCGGAGAGTTTCCGCGAGGCGAGGCAGATGCTGGCGTGAGGCGCCGGCGGCAAGGCGACATCAAGGAAGGTCATCAATGGCGAAATCCGAAAGCGAAGCCCGGGCGGGGACTGCCGCGCCGGGGGTGGGCCCCCACATGGAAGTGAAGTCGGCCGTGCTGGGGTTCCTGGGCGAATTCAACGCCTTTCAGTCCGAGATCAAAGCGAAGCTTCAGGAACAGGAATCCCGTTTGGCCATGCTCGACCGTAAGTCCATCGCGATGAACCGCCCGCCGCTGGCACGCGCGGCCGAGGCCGAGACGCCGCACAAGAAGGCCTTCGCCGCCTATCTGCGCTCGGGGGACGACGACGGGCTGCGCGGGCTCGGCGTCGAGGAGAAGGCGCTCTCGACCGCGGTGGCGGCGGACGGCGGCTACCTGGTCGATCCGGTGACCGCGGGGCAGATCGTGGGCGTGCTGCGGTCCTCGGCCTCGATCCGGGCGATCGCCAACGTGGTGACGGTGGAGGCGTCGGCCTTCGACGTGCTGGTCGACCATACCGACATCGGCTCGGGCTGGGCGACGGAGAGCGGGGCGGTCGCGGAGACCGGGACGCCGCAGGTCGACCGGATCTCGATCCCGCTGCACGAGCTCTCGGCGCTGCCGAAGGCGTCGCAGCGGCTGCTCGACGACAGCGCCTTCGACGTCGAGGGGTGGCTGGCGCAGCGGATCGCCGACAAGTTCAGCCGGGCCGAGGCGTCGGCCTTCGTGGCGGGCGACGGCGTCGACAAGCCGACGGGGTTCCTCAACTATCCCAAGGTCGACAACGACCTCTTCGCCTGGGGCTCGCTCGGCTATGTGCCGACCGGGACGGACGGCGATTTCGATGCGACCGAGCCGGCGGATGCGATCGTCGATCTCGTCTATGCGCTCGGGGCCCGGTACCGGGCCAATGCGACCTTCGTGATGAACTCGAAGACCGCCGGCGCCGTGCGCAAGATGAAGGACGCGGACGGGCGGTTCCTGTGGTCGGACGGGCTGGCGGCGGGCGAACCGGCGCGGTTGATGGGCTATCCGGTGCTGATCGCCGAGGACATGCCGGACATCGCCTCGGGGACCTTCGCCATCGCCTTCGGCGACTTCCGGGCCGGCTATACCGTGGCGGAGCGGCCGGATCTGAGGATCCTGCGCGATCCCTTCTCGGCCAAGCCGCACGTGCTCTTCTATGCCACCAAGCGGATCGGCGGCGATGTCTCGGACTTCGCGGCGATCAAGCTCCTGAAGTTTGCGGGCGCCTGAGGCATCGGGCCACGCAGAGACGGCTCGCGCCGGTTCCGCCGGTCGCGGGTCGGGCACACCCCCGCACCTTCCAGTCGCTGCTCCTCCCTCCGCTCGGGCGGTGCGGGGGTGTGCTTGACGAGTGACCATCGAGGCAGTCCCGATGAGCGGATACCTTCTGAAGCGGGCCGACCGGGACGCCACCTTCGCGATCGACTGGCGGCAGGGCTATCTCGCGCCGGGGGAGACGGTGACCGCCGATCTCGGCTGGAGCATCCAGACGCGCGAGCCGGGGCAGGGCGATCTCGGGGTGACGGGGCAGCATCACGACCCGGCCCGCTCCTGGGCCCGCTTCGCCGGCGGCGTGCCGGGGCGGGTCTATCTGGTCGCGGGGCGGGTCGAGACCAGCGCCGGCCGCACGCTCGAGCGGGCGGTGGTGGTGCGGATCGCGCTGGGGGCGCGCGCATAGGGCCGCGGGCCCGGATTGAGGAGTTTCGCATGATCCTGACGGAAGTGAGCGCCCCGCCGGCGGCGGCGGTGCCGGTGCGCGCCTTCGCCGAGCACCTGCGGCTCGGGAGCGGCTTCGCGGACGACGGGTCCGAGGATGCGGTGCTCGAGCTCTACCTGCGCGCGGCGATGGCGGCGATCGAGGCGCGGCTCGGGCGGGTGCTGCTGGCGCGGGACTTCTCCTGCACGGTGAGCCGCTGGCGGGAGGATGCCTGCCAGGCGCTACCGGTCGGGCCGGTGCGGTCCGTCGCCGAGGTGCGGCTGGTCGATGCCGAGGGTGCGGAGACGGTGGTCGAGCCGGGCGCCTGGTCGGTGATGCGCGACAGCCAGCGGCCGCGGCTGGTGGGGAAGTTCGGGCGCAGCCTGCCGCGCATCCCGCGCTCGGGGCGGGCGGAGATCCGCTTCAGCGCCGGCTTCGGCGAGGGGTGGGAGGAGGTGCCGGCGGACCTGCGCCAGGCGGTCTTCCTGCTGGCGGCGCATTTCTACGAGAACCGGGCCGAGGGTGCGGCGGCGGCCGGCGCGATGCCCTTCGGGGTGCTGGTGCTGATCGAGGCCTACCGCGCGACGCGGATCGGCGGGGGGATGGCGTGAGCGCCGGGGTGCGGCTGCTCCGGCGGCTGGTGCTCGAGGCGGCGGAGCGCGTGGCGGACGGGTCGGGCGGCTACGGCGAGGACTGGGTGCCGCTCGGGGTGGTCTGGGCGGACGTGCAGCCGAAGGGCGGGCGCGAGGACTTCGTCGCCGGGCGGCCGCAGCCGCGGGTGAAGTATCGCATCCTGGTGCGCGCGGCGCCCGCGGGTGCGCCGTCGCGGCCGCGGCCGCAGCAGCGGCTGCGGGACGGGGCGCGGGTCTTCCGCATCCTGACGGTGACGGAGAGCGACCCGGGCGGGCGGTATCTCGAGATCGTTGCCGAGGAGGGATTGCTGCCGTGAGCTATGCTTTTGCGGGCGGGCTGCAGGCCCGGGTCTATCAGCGGCTGATCGACGATCCGGCGCTGTCGGCGCTGATCGGGGGGGCCGTGTACGATGCGCCGCTCGAGCCGGCGCTGGCGGCGGCCGGGCCGGACTATGTGACGCTCGGCGAGGAGACGGTGCGGGCGAACGGCACCAAGACGAGCCGGGGCGCGATCCACGACTTCACGGTGACGGTGCATTCGGGGCGCGACGGCTTCGCGGCGGCGAAGGAGATCGCTGCGGCGGTCTGCGACTGCCTGATCGACGCGCCGCTGGCGCTGGAGGCCGGACGGCTGGTGGCGCTGCGCTTCCTGCGCGCGGGCGCCGAGCGGGGTCGGGCGCCGGAGAAGCGGCGGGTGAGCCTGAGGTTCCGCGCGGTGGTGGACGAGGACTGACAATTCTTTCTCGGAAGGACGACGGACATGGCGGCGCAGAGAGGCAAGGACCTGTTGATCAAGCTGGACATGACCGGCTCGGGCAACTTCCAGACGATCGCGGGGCTCCGGGCGACGCGGATCGCGTTCAATGCCGAGACGGTGGACGTGACCAACCTCGGCAGCGCCGGGCGGTGGCGGGAGCTCCTGTCGGGCGCCGGGGTCAGGTCGGCGGCGATCTCGGGGTCGGGGGTCTTTCGCGACGAGGCGACGGACGAGCGGGCGCGGGCGATCTTCTTCGCCGGGGAGATCCCCCAGTTCCAGGTGATCGTGCCCGACTTCGGGGTGATCGAGGGGCCTTTCCAGATCACCTCGATCGAGTATTCCGGGAGCCACGACGGGGAGGCGGTCTACGAGCTGGCGCTGGCCTCGGCGGGCGCGCTGAGCTTCGCGGCGATCTGATGGCCAATCCCTGGCGGGGCGAGGTCGAGCTCGTCGTCGACGGCGAGCCGCGGGTGATGCGGCTGACGCTGGCGGCGCTCGCCGAGCTCGAGGCGCGGCTGAAGAGCGAGTCGCTGGTCGAGCTGATCCAGCGCTTCGAGGCGGGCGGGTTCCGGGTGCGGGACCTCGTCGCGCTGCTGACCGCGGGGCTGAACGGCGGCGGCTGGAAGGTCAGCGAGTCGGAGCTGATGGCGGCGCGGGTCGAGGGCGGACCACTGGCGGCGGCGCAGGCGGCGGCGCGGCTGCTCCGGATCACCTTCACGCTGCCGGGCGAGGACGAGGAAGGGGAATGACG
>NZ_CALLYO010000184.1 GCF_937858865.1 uncultured Amaricoccus sp.
AAGCGGGTGCCGCGGTCGTAGAGCAGGTTGAACTCGGCGTAGCGCCCGCGCTTGACCAGCTGGATCTCGCGCTCGGCCTCGGTCCAGGGCTCGGCCATGTGCCGCCGGGTGATCGGCGGGAAGGCGGCCAGGAAGGCGCGGCCCACGTCTTGGGTGAAGGCGAAGTCCGCCTCCCAGTCGCCGGTCGAGAGATCGTCGTAGAAGATGCCGCCCACCCCGCGCGGCTCGCCGCGGTGGCGGATGAGGAAATAGTCGTCCGCCCAGGCCTTGAAGCGCGGATAGTAGCCCGGATCGTGCGCGTCGCAGGCCGCCTTCAGCGCCGCGTGGAAGGCGGCGGTGTCCGCGGCGTCCTCGATCATCGGATTGAGGTCGGCGCCGCCGCCGAACCACCAGGCGGCCGGGGTCCAGAACAGGCGCGTGTTCATGTGCACCGCTGGCGTCAGCGGCGAGCGCATGTGCGCGACGAGGCTGATGCCCGAGGCCCAGAAGCGCGGATCGCCCTCGAGGCCGGGGATGTCCTTGCGCGCGGTCAGGCTGCGCTGCGCCGCCGCGCCGAGCCGGCCGTGCACGGTCGAGACGTTGACCCCCACCTTCTCGAAGACGCGCCCCTCGCGCATCACCGCCATCACCCCGCCGCCGCCGTCCTCCTCGCCCGAGCCGCCCCGCCGCGTCTCGCGCCGCTCGAACCGCCCGGCCGGCAGCCCGGCGAAGGGCCCCTTGTCCTGCGCATCCTCGAGCGTCTCGAAGGCGGTGCAGATCCGGTCGCGGAGCGCGCCGAACCAAGCCGCCGCGCGGTCTCTCTCGCTGTCGCCGACCGGTCCTGCCATTCGTTCCTCCCTCGCGCCGCCGGCGCCCGATCTGCCGCCTGCGGGCGCCGATGTCCAGCAGGACCCCGCCGATCCGGCCGCTGGTGGGGTGACAGGCGGGCGGGGATGCTGTATGGAGTGCCCTCGGAAAGCTCGGGAGCCTGCCGCATGAGAATCGTCCGGACACGCCGCCAGCTCTGACCGGTCCGGATCGGGCCGCTCGGCCCTTCTCGCTTCCTCCCGCTTCCCAGCCCGCAAGGCCAGCCATGTTTCGCTTCTTCGAGTCGCTCGTCGACCCCTACGCCCGCTATGCGGAGACCGACACGCCGCCGACGCGGCTCTGGCCCTTCCTGCGCGACTACCTGCGCCCGGCGCGCGCCGTCATGGCCTGGACGATCCTCGCCGTCCTCGCGGTGGCGGTGATCGAGATCTGGCTCATCTGGTACGTCGGCCGCATGGTCGACGTGCTCGGCGACACCCCGCCGGCCGAGGTCTGGGCGCGGCACGGCCTTGAGTTCGTGCTGGTCGCGCTCTTCATCCTGCTGGCCCGGCCGCTGGCGCAGACGGCGAGCGCGGCGCTCCTCAACCAGTCGCTGATGCCCAACGTCGGCACCCTGGTGCGCTGGCGCTCGCACCGCCACGTGCTGCGCCAGTCGGTCGACTGGTTCCAGTCGGACTTCGCCGGGCGCATCGCCAACCGGATGATGCAGACCGCGCCGGCGGTCGGCGAGCTCACCTTCCAGACCTTCGACGCGCTGGTCTATTCCGCCGTCTACCTGATCGGCGCGCTCTGGCTGCTCAGCGACACCGACCCGCGGCTCGGCATCCCGCTCCTCGTCTGGTTCGCCCTCTACCTCTGGCTCGTCGCCTGGACGGTGCCGCGCGTCGGCAAGGCGTCGAAGGAATTCTCCGACGCCCGCTCGGCGATCACCGGGCGGATCGTCGACAGCTACACCAACATCCAGTCGGTGAAGCTCTTCGCCCACACCCATACCGAGGAGGCCTATGCCGGCGAGGCGATCGAGAACGCGCGCCAGGCCTTCGCGCGGCAGATGCGCATCATCACGCTGATGGACCTCGGGCTCACGGTCATCAACGGCTTCCTGATCGTGTCGGTGATCGGCTACGCGCTCGTCCTCTGGCAGCAGGGCGCAGCGAGCCTCGGCACGGTTGCGGCGGCGGCGGCGCTGGTCCTGAGGCTCAACGCCATGACCGGCTGGATCATGTGGTCGCTCTCCTCGCTCTTCCAGAACGTCGGCGTGATCCGCGAGGGCATGGAGACGATCTCCCAGCCGATCCGCCTGACCGACGCGCCGGGCGCCAAGCCCCTTGCCGCCGGCGCCGGCGAGATCGTCTTCGACCGCGTCAGCCACCACTACGGCCGCGGCTCCGGGGGGCTGCGCGACGTGTCGCTCACCATCCGCCCCGGCGAGAAGGTCGGCCTCGTCGGCCGCTCCGGCGCCGGCAAGTCGACGCT
>NZ_CALLYO010000185.1 GCF_937858865.1 uncultured Amaricoccus sp.
CGGGCGGGCAGAAGACGCGGCTGTCGCTGCTGCTCGCCGCGCTCGATGCGCCGCATATGATCATCCTCGACGAGCCGACCAACCATCTCGACATCGAGAGCCGCGACGCGCTGGTCGAGGCGCTGACCGAGTACGGCGGGGCGGTGATCCTGGTCAGCCACGACCCGCATCTGGTCGAGCTGGTGGCGGAGCGGCTGTGGCTGGTGAAGGACGGGCGGGTGCGGCCGTTCGAGGACGACATGGACGCCTACCGGCGGCTGCTCCTGGCCGAGCGCGGGGGGGCGCCGGTGCGCGACCCCACGCGCGATTCGGCGCGGCGGGAGGAGAAGCCGAAGCCGCGGGCGCCGCGCGGCGGGGTGGCGCCGCTGCGCGCCGAGGTGGCGAAGTGCGAGGCGCGCGTGGCGAGGCTCGAGGAGATGCGGGCGGAGATCGACGGGCGGCTGGCCAATCCGCTGCTCTATTCGCGCGGCGACACCGAGGAGGTGGCGCGGCTGCAGCGGAAGCGGGCCGAGGTCGAGGCGGGGCTCGAGCGGGCCGAGGCGCTCTGGCTCGCGGCGCTCGAGCGGCTCGAGGCGGTGGGGTGATGCTCGACATCCTCGTGCCGGCCTTCGTCACGCTCTTCGTCATCATCGACCCGATCGGGCTGGCGCCGCTCTTCATCGCGCTGACGCAAGGCATGACCGAGGCGGAGCGCGAGCGGGTCGGGCGGCGGGCGCTCGTCCTCTCCTTCCTGCTGCTTGCGGCCTTCGGGCTCTTCGGCGAGCGGCTCCTGACCGGCATCGGCATCTCGCTGCCGGCCTTCCGCATCTCGGGCGGGCTGCTCCTCTTCCTGACCGCGCTCGACATGCTCTTCGAGCGGCGGACCGACCGGCGCGAGCGCAAGGCGGGCGAGGCGCCGTCCGACCCCTCGGTCTTCCCGCTGGCGATGCCGCTGATCGCCGGGCCGGGGGCGCTGACGACGATGATCCTGCTGACCAGCCGGCATTCCGATCCGGCCTCGCTCGTCGGGATCAACCTCGTCATGCTGGCGGTGCTGCTGCTCACCTATCTCGCCTTCCGGCTGAGCCGGGTCTTCGCGCGGGCGCTCGGCCATACCGGCATCCTGGTGCTGACGCGGCTCTTCGGCATCCTGCTCGCCGCGCTCTCGGTGCAGTTCGTGCTCGACGGGCTGCGCGACTACGGCTTCGTCGCGGGGGGCTGAGGTGGGGCGCGATCCCGACACGGTGATGCGGGCGGTCTATCTGCTGGTGCTGCTGGTCGGCGTCGGGAGCTTCTTTCTCTGGGGCCGGCGCGGGCGGCTCGGGCGGTCGCTGCGCGACCTCGCGGTCTGGGCGCTGATCTTCGCCATGGTGGTCATCGCCTACGGCTTCCGCGACGTGCTGCGCGAGGAGCTGCTGCCCGCGGCGATGGTGCAGGTCGCGCCGGACGCGATCGAGCTGCGCCGCGGCTCGGACGGGCACTTCCATGCCGAGCTGGAGGTGAACGGCAGGCCGGTGCGCTTCATGATCGACACCGGCGCCTCCGGCATCGTGCTGTCGCTCGGCGACGCGGCGCGCGTCGGGCTCGACACCGGGAGCATGAGCTTCTCCGGGCGGGCGATCACCGCCAACGGGCCGGTCGGGACGGCGCCGGTGCGCCTCGGGACGGTGCGCTTCGGCGACTTCACCGACACCAACGTGCCGGCGAACGTCACCGACGGGCAGCTCGGGCAGTCGCTGCTCGGCATGGCCTATCTCGACAGCTTCTCGGCGATCGAGATCTCCGGCGACCGGATGACGCTGCGCCGCTGAGGCCCCCTCAGCCGGGAAAGTCCCAGAGCCGGGGCTCGGCGAACTCGACCGAGTTGCCGGCGGGGTCGCGGACGTAGATCGAGCGGGCGCCGTTCGGCCAGCGGAAGTCGGCCTCGATCGCGACGCCGGCCGCCTCGAGACGGGCGCGCCAGGCGTCGAGATCGGCGGCCGCGGCGGCGAAGGCGAGGTGGCCGGGCCCGCGGGCGCCGTGCGGCGGCACCGGCAGGCGGGCGTCCGGCGCCGGCGGGGGCTCGGTCTCCGCCGGGTTGAAGATCAGCAGCATCGCCCCCTCGAGGCGGAAGAAGACGTGGCGCTCGCCGGCGCGCGCCGCCCGCTCGAGCCCGAGCACGTCGCCGTAGAAGGCCTCGGCGGCGTCGAGGTCGGCGGCGTAGAGCGCCGTCTCGAGGATGCGCTGCGGGCGGGGCGCGGAGGGCATGGGCGGCTAGAAGGCCCAGACGTAGGGCACGAGGCCGACGGCGACGACGAAGAACCAGAGCATCATCGGCAGGCCGAACTTCCAGTAGTCGCCGAAACGGTAGCCGCCCGGCTCCATTGACCTTTCCCCGGATTTAGGGCCGCGCGGAACTGGAATCCTCCGGTCGAAAC
>NZ_CALLYO010000186.1 GCF_937858865.1 uncultured Amaricoccus sp.
GGCGGGGGAGCGGAGGGCGGGGAGCTCGGCGGTGAGATCCGTGAGGATGGTCTGGAAGCGGGCGTGGGCGGCGGCGTAGGCGGCGGCGCGGGCCGGGGGGTCGGCCCAGGCCTGGAGGATGAGGTCGATCGGGCCGTGGTGGAGGTGGAGGCGGCGGCGGTCGGGGAGCCAGTGGGCCTGGGGGCCGGTCACGGCAGGCGGCGGGCGGGGCCGGCGGTGTATTCGCCGCCGGTGGCGCGGATGTCGGCGAGGGTGCGGATCGAGGGGGCATGGCCGCCGAGGGCCAGGTAGTCGGCGCGGGGCATGGTGAATTCGAGGGGGGCGACCAGCGCGGGGGTGGGGACGTAGCCGAAGGCGTTCTCGGGCAGGCGGGTGACGTCGACCATGAAGGTGATGCCGCCGCCGGGCCAGACGTAGACCGGCGCGCCGCCGCAGGTGAGGCGGGTGCGCTGGGACTGGACGGCGCGGGTGAGGCGGACGGGGTTCTGCGTCACGCCGGCGCGGAGGGAGCCGCCGGCGCCGGCCATGAAGAGGACGGTGGTGAGCGAGGGCTCGCAGTTCTCGGCGATGAGGGCGACGGTGGGGGCGAGGACGGCGGGAAGAGGGTGGGGGCGGGGGGTGAGGGTGTCGTCGAGGACGTAGTAGGCGTGTTCCTCGCCGGTGGTGGAGACCATGAGCAGGGTGAGGCCGGGGTGGGCGCCCTTCCGGGCCTCGAAGGGGGCGAGGATTTCGGTGGGATCGGCGAGGCGGGTGCCTCCCCAGCCCTGGCCGGGCTCGGAGACGCGGAAGTAGCGGCCGGGGGTGGAGCGGTGGCCCCTGATGCGGATGCCGGTGGGGGGCCAGGCGAGGACCTTGCCGGCCTGGTGCTCGGAGACGACGCCGGTGATGTGGTCGTCGACCACGACGACCTCGTCGACGAGGCCGTGCCACTGGGAGGCGAACATGCCGATGGTGGCGGAGCCGCAGCCGACGCGCATGCGGTGCTCGGGGGTGCCGTTGACGATGGGGGGGTGGCCGGCCTGGGCGGTGAGGGTGGCGCCGTCGTCGATGGTGAGCTCGACCGGCTCGCGGTTGCAGAGGGCGAGGAGGGTGGCGCAGGTGGCCTTGCCCTCGGTCTTCGTGCCGCCGGTGAGGTGGTCGACGCCGCCGAGGGAGAGCATCTGGCTGCCGTATTCGGCGGTGGTGACGTGGCCGACGGGTTCGCCTTCGGCGCGGACGATGGCGCGTTCGGGGCCGAGGTGGCGGTCGGTGTCGATCTTCAGCTTGGCGCCGCAGTAGCTGAAGATGGCCTCGGTGACGACGGTGACGACGTCGGCGCCCTCGACCTCGCGGGAGACGATGAAGGGGGCGGGCTTGTAGTCGGGGTAGGTGGTGCCGGCGCCGATGCCGGTGACGAACTCCTCGGCGGGGCGGGCGATCTCGCCGTCCCAGTCTCCGGCGGCGAAGGGGATGAGGGGGGTGCCCGAGGCGGCGGCGCGGTCGAGGATGGTGAGGGGGTCGCAGCGGACGATGCGGCCGGCGAGGTTGCCGTAGCGGTCGCAGGCGCCGGTCTGGCCGGGGGCGATGTAGCACATCACCGGGCAGGCGTCGCAGCGGATCTTCTCCGGCGCGTTCATCGGGCGTGCCCGGGCACGGGGTGGGCACGCGTGCCCACTTGGGTAAATCGTTGACGTATATGGATATTCCGTCCGGCGTTAACCGGTTTGTGCATGAAGGTTAACGCGGTTGCGCGGCGGGCGGTCATCGCGGGTCTCCGGCGGCGCGGAGGGCGGCGCGGACGAGGTGGGGGAGCGCGGGGACGCGGGTGAGGGCGGCGCCGGTGGCGTGGCGGATGGCGGAGAGGATGGCCGGGGCGGTCGGGATGAGGACGTGCTCGCCGAGGCCCTTGGCGCCGAGCGGGCCTTCGGGGTCGGGGGTTTCGATCAGGATCGACCGGATCTCGGGGACGTCGCCGATGGTGGGGATCAGGTAGTCGTGCAGATTGTCGGTGCGGCCGGGGAGGTATTCCTCCATCAGCGCGAGGCCGATGCCCTGGGCGATGCCGCCCTCGATCTGGCCCTCGGCCAGCGTCGGGTTGATGGCGCGGCCGAGGTCGTGGGCGGCGGTGATCTTCAGCAGCCTGACGGTGCCGAGGGCGGGGTCGACGGCGAGCTCGGCGATCTGGGCGCCGTAGCCGTAGACGGCGTAGGGCGTGCCCTGGCCGTCGGCGTCGAGCGGCGTCGTGGGCGGGTCGTAGCGTTCTTCCGCGGCGATGACGTAGCCCTGCGCGTCCACGGGCAGGGCGGCGAGGTCGAGGGTGCGGGCGCCGGAGACCTCGAGGCGGGGGCCGGCGAGCGCGAGGCGGGCGTCGGGGCCGGCGTTGGCGTGGCGGAGGACGGCGGCTCGGAGCGCGCGGGCGGCGCGCAGGGCGGCGTTGCCGGTGATGTAGGTCTGGCGGGAGGCGGAGGACTTGCCGGCGTCGGGCGTCAGCGCGGTGTCGGGGCCGAGGAGGGTGAAGGCGGAGACGGGCAGGCCGAGGGCGTCGGCGGCGATCTGGGCGATGACGGTGTTCGGGCCCTGGCCCATGTCGGTGGCGCCCTGGTGCAGGACGAGGGTGCCGTCGGGGCGGAGGCCGATGCGGATGGTGGAGGGGTTGGGCAGCGCGGTGTTGCCGCAGCCGTACCAGCAGCAGGCGATGCCGACGCCGCGGTGGGGGGTGGCGCGCGCCTCGGCGAGGGCGCGCTGCCAGTGGGGGCGCAGCGCGTCGAGGCAGGCGGCGAGGCCGACGGCGCGGAGGCGCTGGCCGGTGGCGGTGCGGTCGCCGTCGCGGAAGGCGTTCAGGGCGCGGATCTCGAGGCGGTCGAGGCCGGTCGCCGCGGCGAGGCTGTCGATCAGGTGCTCGGTGGCGATGGCGGCCTGCGGGACGCCGAAGCCGCGGAAGGCGCCGGCGACGGGATTGTGGGTGTGGATGGCGCGGGCGCGGGCGGTGACGTTCGGCACGCGGTAGGGGCCGGTGGCGTGGACGGGCACGCGGTTGGCGACGGTCGGGCCCCAGCTGGCATAGGCGCCGGTGTCGAAGACGGCCTCGAGGTCGAGGGCGGTGAAGCGGCCGGTGGCGTCGCAGCCGAGGCGGGCGGCGATGCGCGAGGGGTGGCGCTTGGTGCTGGCGGCCATCGATTCGCGGCGGGTCCAGGTCATGCGGACCGGGCGGCCGGTCAGGAGCGCGGCGAGGCCGAGCAGCGGCTGCAGCGAGAGGTCGAGCTTGCCGCCGAAGCCGCCGCCGATGGCGGAGGGGACGATGCGGACGCGCTCGGGCGGGAGGGCGAGGATGCGGGCGGTGTCGTCGCGGTCGAGGAAGGGGGACTGGGTGCAGGCGCGGATGACGAGGGTGTCGCCGTCGAGCCAGGCGGCGCCGGCCTCGGGCTCGATGTAGGCGTGCTCGACGAAGCCGGTGCGGAAGGCGGCCTGCGCGGCGTGGGTGGAGGCGGCGAGCGCCGCGGCGGCGTCGCCGCGGTGGACCAGGCCCTCGATCAGGCGGTTGCCGGGGCGGTCGGGGTGGAGGAGGGGGGCGCCGGGGCTTTCGGCCGCGGCAGGGTCGGCGAGGGCGGGGAGCGGGGTCCAGGCGACGGGGAAGCCGTCGAGGTCGTGGGGGGCGGCCTCCTCGAAGGCGACGAGGGCGACGGCTTCGCCGCGGAAGCGGGCGGTTCCTTCGGCGAGGGCGGGCTGGTCGGCGTAGGCGGCGATGACGCCGAAGCGGTTCTCGCCGGGGATGTCGGCGGCGGTGAAGACGCGGGCGGCGCGGGCGCGGGCCCAGGCGGCGAGGTCGCCGAAGGCGAAGCGGGCGTGCGGGTGCGGCGAGCGGACGGCCTTGAGGACGAGGCTGCCGGGCTGCCAGAGGTCGGCGCCGAAGGGGTCGGTGCCGGCGAGCTTGGGGCGGCCGTCGAGGCGGGGGAGGCGGGCGCCGACCGCCGCGCCGGCGGCGGGCGGCGGGGCGGGCGCGGCGGGGCCGGCATCCATGACGGCGGCGACGATCTTGCGGTAGCCGGTGCAGCGGCAGAGGACGCCGCCGAGGGCGGTCTCGACCTCGGCCTCGGTGGGGCGCGCGGTGCGGGCGAGGAGGGCGGTGGCGGCGACGAGCATGCCCGGGGTGCAGATGCCGCACTGGGCGGCGCC
>NZ_CALLYO010000187.1 GCF_937858865.1 uncultured Amaricoccus sp.
GCTCGACCTGGACGCGGGGGTTGACCTCGATGAAGTAGAAGTCGCCAGAGTCGCGGTCCATCAGGAACTCGACGGTGCCGGCGCATTCATAGTTGGCGGCGCGGGCGATGCGGAGGCCGAGCTCGCAGACGTGCTCGCGCTGGGCTTGGGTGAGGTAGGGGGCGGGCGCGCGCTCGACGACCTTCTGGTTGCGGCGCTGCACCGAGCAGTCGCGCTCCCAGAGGTGGTAGATGGTACCCATCTTGTCGCCGAGGATCTGCACCTCGACGTGGCGGGCGTTGGCGATCATCTTCTCGAGGTAGCCCTCGCCGTTGCCGAAGGCGTTGAGCGCCTCGCGGCGGCCTTCGAGCACCTTTTCCTCGAGCTCGTCGGGGGTGAGGATCGGGCGCATGCCGCGGCCGCCGCCGCCCCAGCTCGCCTTGAGCATGAAGGGGTAGCCGACGGCCTCGGCCATGCGGCGCACCTTGGCCATGTCGTCGGGCAGGACCTCGGTGGCGGGGATGACCGGGACGCCGGCGGCGATCGCCACCTTGCGGGCGGAGGCCTTGTCGCCGAGCATGCGCATGGTGGCGGCGGTCGGGCCGATGAAGGTGATGCCGGCCGACTCGCAAGCGTCCACGAAATCAGGGTTTTCCGACAGGAGGCCGTAACCGGGGTGGATGGCGTCGGCGCCGGACATCTTCGCCACGCGGATGATCTCGGGGATCGAGAGGTAGGCGGCGACCGGGCCGAGGCCCTCGCCGATGCGGTAGGCCTCGTCTGCCTTGAAGCGGTGGAGGGAGAGCTTGTCCTCCTCGGCGTAGACGGCGACGGTGCGCTTGCCCATCTCGTTCGCGGCACGCATGACGCGGATGGCGATCTCGCCGCGGTTGGCGATCAGGATTTTCTGGAAGGTCGGCATGCGGCGCGCTCCCGGCGACTGGCCCCGGGGGCGAGTGTTACGGGCAAGGATGCTGCGATGCAACGACGTCCGGCCAGAGCCGGGCGAGGACGGGGCGGAGCGCGGGGGCGAGGTCCTCGGCGGTGAGGCCGGGGCCGGCCTCGGCAGCGGCGGCGCCGTGCAGCCAGGCGGCGGTGGCGGCGGCCTCGAAGGCGGGGAGGCGGCGGGCGAGGAGGCCGGTGACGATGCCGGCGAGGACGTCGCCGGCGCCGGCGGTGGCGAGCCAGGGGGGCGCGTTGGCGTTGATCGCGAGGCGGCCGTCGGGGGCGGCGATGGCGGTGTCGGGGCCCTTGAGGAGGAGGGTGGCGCCGGAGCGGGCAGCGGCGGCACGGGCGCGCTCGGGGCGGGGCAGGTCGGCGAGGTCGGGGAAGAGGCGGGCGAACTCGCCCTCGTGCGGGGTGAGGACGACGGGGGCGGTCCGGGTGGCGATGGCGGCGAAGAGGGCGGGCGGGTCGTCGCGCCAGAGGGTGAGGGCATCGGCGTCGAGGACGAGGGCGGGCGGGGCGGCGAGGGCGGCGGCGACGAGGGTCCGCTCGCGCGCGCCGGTGCTGAGGGCGGGGCCGAGGGCGGCGGCGGTGAGGCGGGGGTCGGCGAGGAAGGCCGTGAGGTCGTCGGGGCCGTCGAGGCGGGTGAGCATGACGGCGGTGAGGTGGGCGGCGTTGACGAGGAGGGCGCCGGGCGGGGCGCCGAGAGTGACGAGGCCGGCGCCGGCGCGGAGCGCGGCCCCGGCGGCGAGGCGGGCGGCGCCGGTGCGGGTGGCGGGGCCGGAGACGACGAGGGCGTGGCCGCGGGTGAACTTGTGCCCCTCGGGGTCGGGCGGGCGGTGGAGGGCGCCCCAGAGGGCGGGGGTGTTCTCCCAGGCGCGGGGGGCGATCCCGGCGAGGACCGCCGCGGGGATGCCGATGTCGGCGACGGTCAGGCGGCCGCAGAGGCGGCGGCCGGGGTAGAGGAGGTGGCCGGGCTTCCTGCGGAAGAAGGTGACGGTGGCGGCGGCCTCGACGGCGGTGCCGAGCGGGCGGCCGGTGTCGGCGTGGAGGCCGGAGGGGAGGTCGACGGCGAGGACGGGCGCGGGGTCGGCGTTCATCGCGGCGACGAGCTGGGCCGCGGGGCCGGTGATCTCGCGGTCGAGGCCGGCGCCGAAGAGGGCGTCGATGACGAGGGCGGCGGGCGGGAAGGGGAGCTCGGCGGGGCGGGTCGGGCCGGGCCAGCGGAACTGGGCGGTGGCGGCGTCGCCCTTGAGGCGGGCGGGGTCGCCGTGCAGCAGGAGGGTGACCTCGCGGCCCTCGGCGGCGAGGCGGCGGGCGGCTACGAAGCCGTCGCCGCCGTTGTTGCCGGGGCCGGCGACGACGACGACGGGGCCGGAAGGGGCGAGGGCGCGGGCAGCCTCGGCGACGGCCTGGCCGGCGGCCTCCATGAGGGTCATGCCGGGGATGCCGCCCTCGATGGCGAGGCGGTCGGCGCGGCCCATCTCGGCGGCGGTCAGGAGCTCGTGCATGTCAGCGGGTGCCGAGCGCCTGACGGATGCGCAGGAACTCGGCGATGTTCTCTAGATCGACGATGCCGGCGAGGCGCCCGTCGCGGGTGATGCAGACGAGGCGCGCCTCGGGGCTCGCGAAGGTGGCGAAGAGGTCGGAGAGGGGCGTTGCGATGTCGGCGGTGCGGGCCGGCGACATGGCGGCCTCGGTGCGTGCCTCGGGGCCGAGGTCGCGGAGCGCGCGCAGGAGCGCGGGCTGGGTGAGGACGCCGGCGATGGCATCGCCTTCGACGACCGGGAAGTCGCGCTGGGTGCCGGAGAGGGTGAGATCGACGGCGTGGGACAGCGGGTCGCCGGGGGCGAGGGTGCGGAAGTCGGTGATCATGGCGCGGCCGGCGGCGTGGCGGGAGAGCCCTTCGTCGGTGGCGACCGCGACCGCCTCGGTGCCGGCGCCGATCCAGATGAAGGCGG
>NZ_CALLYO010000188.1 GCF_937858865.1 uncultured Amaricoccus sp.
TCATCCTCGCCGCCCCGGCCCTCGCCCAAGGCTACGCCGGCCTCGACCAGCCGGCCGAGGACTTCGCCCCCGTCACCGCCCCGGCCGACATCGCCTTCCCGAGGGACCACGGCCCCCACCCCACCTTCCGCCTCGAATGGTGGTACGTGACCGCCAACCTGACCGGCCCGGACGGCACCCCCTACGGCGCCCAGTGGACGCTCTTCCGCCAGGCGACCCGCCCCGGCGGCGAAGCCCCCGGCTGGGAGAGCCCGCAGATCTGGATGGCCCACGCCGCCGTCACCTCCGCCTCCAGCCACCGCTATTCCGAGACCTTCGCCCGCGGCGGCATCGGTCAGGCCGGCGTCACCCTCTCCCCCTTCACCGCCTGGATCGACGACTGGTCGATGACCGGCCCCGACGACAGCCTCTCGCACCTCGCCCTCGCCGCCCGCGGCGACGGCTTCGCCTACGACCTCGCGCTCTCGACCGACCGCTCCCCCGTCCTCCAGGGCGCCGAAGGCCTCAGCGTCAAGTCCGAGCGCGGCCAGGCCTCCTACTACTACAGCCAGCCCTTCTATGCCGTCGCCGGCACCCTCACTCTCGACGGCGCGGAGATCCCGGTCACCGGCCGGGCCTGGCTCGACCGCGAATGGTCCTCCCAGCCGCTCGCCGAGGGCCAGCACGGCTGGGACTGGTTCGCCCTCCACCTCGAGTCGGGCGCCCGCGCCATGATCTACCGCATGCGCCAGGACGAGGGCGCCTTCCTCGCCGGCACCTGGATCGACCCGGACGGCACCCCTCACCCGCTCCGCCCCGACCAGATCGAAGCCACCCCCGGCGCCACCGCCGAGGTCGCCGGCCGCAGCATCCCCGTCGAATGGCACCTCGCCATCCCCGACTTCGGCCTGGCGGTGGACACCGAGCCCCTGAACGCGCAAAGCTGGATGGGGACGGCCTTCGCCTACTGGGAAGGCCCCATCCGCTTCGCCGGCTCGCATGCCGGCACGGGCTACCTCGAGATGACCGGATACTGACCCATGCAGATCGAGCTCGACCCCAGCCTCAACGTCCTCGGCGAACCGCTGAAGCCCTGCTCGTTCGACCCGATGACCGGCTTCTTCCGCGACGGCTGCTGCAACACCGGCCCCGAGGACCGCGGCCGCCACACCGTCTGCGTCCGCGTCACCGCCGAGTTCCTCGCCTTCTCCCGCGCCCGCGGCAACGACCTCACCACCCCGCGCCCCGAGTTCGGCTT
>NZ_CALLYO010000189.1 GCF_937858865.1 uncultured Amaricoccus sp.
AGCAGCGCCGCGGCGCGGAGCGGAAAGAGGCCGGCGGCGGCGCGCTCGGGGCGGGAGAGCGTCTCGTCGACCGCCTCGAGGAAGGCGGCGTCGTCCCAGCCGTCCGGGGCGAGGGTCTTGCGCAGGACGGACCGGGTGGCGAGGAGCCCGAAGAGCTCGCCGGTCATGTAGCTCGCGAAGGAGACGACCAGGCCGTCGGAGAGGTGGACCCATTTGGTGTGGGTGCCGGGCAGGCAGGCGACGCCGTCGAAGCCGGGCCCACCGGCATCGGGGGAGGCGAGGAGCCCGGCGAGCTGGGTCTCCTCGCCGCGCATGACATCGGCCGGCCGGTCCTGGCGGAGGCCGGGGAGGATGCGGACGGAGAGGCGCGGGTCGCGCGTGGGCGGCCTGGCGAAGGCGGCGGGGCCGGGCGGGCAGGGGACGGCGGCATAGGGCGCCTCGGCCCAGCCGCCGCGGGCGCCGGCCATGCCGCAGACGAGGACGTCGGTGCGCTGGCCCTCGGCGAGCCAGGGGGAGACGAGGGCGAGGAGGGCGGGCTCGAAGGCCTCGGGCTCGAGTGCGACGGCGCCGGTCGGGGCGGCGGCTTCGGCGAGGACGGTCTCGCCGCGCATCGCCCAGGCGCGCAGGTTGGAGCTGCCCCAGTCGACGGCGATCCAGTCGGCGGCGGGGGGAGCGGGGCTGGCCATGGCGCGGCAAGGAGGGCATGCGGCGCTTCGCGGAGTCAAGGCCGCGAGGTGCTGGCGCGGGGCGGGGCATTCGCGCTAGCTCTCGGGCGAGGGAGGAGCGCATGGCCTATTACCTGACCGCCGATGGCGGCACCGAGAGCCTGAGGGCGCGGATCTACGACCTCGAGGGCCGGTGCCTCGGGCAGAGGGCGGTGCCCTACGAGACGCGCTTCGCGCCGGGGGCGCGGGCCGAGCAGGATCCGGAGGACTGGTGGCGGGCGCTGGTCGCGGCCACCGCCGGCGCCATCGCCGAGGCGGGGGTGCCGGCGGCGGAGATCGAGGCGATGTGCTATGCGACGACCTGCTGCACGGTGGTCGCGCTCGACGGCGCGGGGCGGGCGCTGCGGCCGGCGCTGCTGTGGATGGACGTGCGCGCCCATGCCGAGGCGGACGCGGTGCTCGCCACCGGCGATCCGGCCCTGAAGGTGAACGGGGCGGGGCAGGGGCCGGTCTCGGCTGAGTGGATGATCCCCAAGGCGCTCTGGCTGAAGCGCAACGAGCCCGAGGTCTTTGCGGCGGCGGCGACGATCTGCGAGTATCA
>NZ_CALLYO010000190.1 GCF_937858865.1 uncultured Amaricoccus sp.
CGCAGAAGAGGTTGAAGCCGATGAGCACGACCCAGGGGCTGAGCGAATCGGCCAGGCGCGCGCGCGAGGTGCGCTGCAGCACGTGCAGCGAGGTCGCGATCAGCGCGTTGCCGCCGAAGCCGAAGATGATGCCGGTGGTATGGACCGGGCGCAGCCGCCCGAAGCTCGTCCAGGGCACGGCGGGCGTCGCGGTCGGCCAGTAGAGCAGCGCCGCGACCCAGACGCCCACCGCCATGCCGACCATCGCCCAGATGAGCGTCATCACGATGCCGAAGCGGGTCGGCGCGTCGTAGTAGCGGCTCGACCGGCTGGCGGGCGGCAGCGGGGCGTCGAGCCCGCCGCCGAGGCCGATCAGCAGCCCGAGCCCGAGGGCCGCGGCCATCGCGCCGTGCAGCGCCATCACCCCGTGCCGGGCGGCCACGACCATGAGCAGGCCGAGGAGCGTGAGCAGGCCGGCGAGGAGGAGGCCGCCGTGGCGCTCGGAAAGGGTGAGTGTTCGCGTCATGGGCGCAGGTTCTCCGGCATCGGGTTCTCCGGCATCAGGCCGCCGCCCTCGCCGGGAGCGCGATGTCGGCGAGGGTGGAACGGTCGAGGTGGGCGAGGAACGCGGCCTCGGCCGAGCGCAGGCGCAGCTTCAGCCGGCAGCAGCCGTCGATGCTGCAGCGGCCGCCGTTCCGCCCGAAGCACTCGACGAGGGGTTGTCCCTCCTCGAGCAGCCGGACCACCTCGCCGAGGCGGATGTCGGCCGGAGACCGCGCCAGGTTCGCGCCGCCGCCGCTGCCGCGCCGCGTCGCCACGATCCCGGCCCGCGCCAGGCGCTGCATGATCTTGGTCAGGTGGTTGCGCGACAGCCCGAACTCGTCGGCCAGCTCGGCGGTGGAGAAGGCCCGCTCCGGCGCACTCGCCATGCGCATGAGCATGCGCAGGCCGTAGTCGGTGAAGGAGGTGAGACGCATGGTGCCGCTTCCGCCCGCTGTGAGCTTGCTTTGAACCGGTATTTACAATACCTATTACCGGTCCTAGACGGATTGCAAGACCAAAGGTGCAAGGGGCGTCCTATGTCCGAGAGACGGGTTGAGCAAGTCCGCGTCGTGTCCGCCCGCCCGGAGATGACCGCGGCCCTGATGGAGAGCACCGGGCTCGACGAGGAGATGCTGCGCGCCGTCGTCGACAGCTTCTACACCAAGGTGCGGGCGGACGACCTGCTCGGGCCGATCTTCGACGCCCGGATCCGCGACTGGGGGCCGCACCTCGCGCGGATGACGGAATTCTGGTCCTCGGTCGCCCTCATGACCGGCCGCTATCACGGCTCGCCGGCCCTCGCCCATGCCGACCTCCCGGTGACCTGGACGCATTTCGAGCAATGGCTCGCGCTCTTCCGGCAGACCGCCGAGGATCTCTGCCCGCCCGAGGGGGCGGCGCACCTGATCGAGCGGGCCGAACGCATCGCCCGCTCGCTGCACATGGTGGTCGAGAACGCGACTTCCCGCGGTGCCCCGTCCCTGCGCCCGCCCGCACCCGCCGGCGGCGCCTAGCTCAGGCGATCCGGCGGAGCTCGGCGTCGACCCAGCGGACCGTGCCCGACACCGGGCCGGTGCCGTCGGCCTCGACCATCAGCTTCATCTGGAAGAAGATCGGATCGTCGCTCAGCACCATCGCGCCTTCGAGAAGCTCCTCGTGTGCATCGGCCGGCGCCAGGCCGGCGCCGGCGCTGCCGGTGTTGATGCCGAAGAAGCCGGTGCCGTAGTGGAA
>NZ_CALLYO010000191.1 GCF_937858865.1 uncultured Amaricoccus sp.
CGCGCCGCCTCGTCGAACACCGCGGTGAAGACGAAGGTCGACCCCGCCCCGAGCTCGCTCGACACGGTGATCTCGCCCCCCATCGCCTGCACCAGCTTCTCGCTGATCGCGAGGCCGAGCCCGGTGCCCTCGGTCACGCGCGACATCGAGCTGTCGACCTGGAAGAAGCGCTCGAAGATCCGCGGCAGCGCGGCCTCGGGGATGCCCGGCCCGGTGTCGGCGACGGTGACGGTGAGCTTCGCCTGCGCCCCGCGCTCCAGCGCGGCGTGCACGCCCACGCCGCCGGCGTCGGTGAACTTGACCGCGTTGCCGACGAGGTTGGTCAGGATCTGGCGCAGGGCCTGCGCGTCGCCGCGCACGGTCAGGCCCCTGATCTCGGTCCAGTCGGCCTCGAGGCGGATCCCCTTCCGCGATGCGGTCACCTTCATCATGTCGGTGACCTCGCCGAGCACCGTCTCCGGCTCGAAGGGCATCGATTCGAGCTTGCGGTTGCCCGAGTCGATCCGGCTGACGTCGATCAGGTCGGAGATCAGCGACATCTGCGCGTTGGCGGAGGAAAGGAGCAGGTCCACCAGCTCGCGCTGCTCCTCGTCGAGGCCGGTCATGGCGAGAAGCTGCGTGGCGCCGAGGACGCCGTTCATCGGCGTCCTGAGCTCGTGGCTGACGTTGGACAGGAACTCGGTCCGGCTGCGGTCCGCCGCCTTCGCCGCCACGAGGGCGCGCTCAAGCCGCCGGGCCGAGCGCACGGCGTAGAGCGAGCTGACCGCGCTGATCGCGGTCGCGACGAGGAGCGCGAGCGCGAGCGGGATCGCCGCCTTGCGCAGGATGTTCGCGCCCGGCCGCGGCGCGTCCCAGACCACGTTGGTGATGACGTCGCCCTTGAAGTCGACGAGCGCCACGCTCGCCATGCCCTCGGGGACCTCTTGGCTGAGCGTCAGCTTGGTCGCGAGAAGGTCCCGCCCCAGCGTGCCCAGCCGCTCCTCGGTCAGCCGCGTCCCGTGGATCTGCACCGGCAGCGCGCCGCGCGTCACCCCCGGCGGCAGGCCCTCGACGAGGGTCATCCGCGAGACGGCGAAGAACCAGGGCGAGCCGTCGAACTCGGCGAGGAGCGTGCGCAGCCGCGCGTTGCGCTGGCTCTTGGTATCGAGCAGCCCGAGGATCGCCCCGAGCAGCGGCGCCGGCAGGATGTCGACCTCGCCCTCGGGCGGCGAGCCGGCGATCCAGCCGAAGTTGGTCCGGCCCTCGGGGATGAGGATCGCCAGGTCGAAGGTGCCGAGCTCGGTGACGCTGCTGCCGATGCTGCTGTAGAGCCACTCGCGGTCGTCGTTCATCACCGCGGCGAACCCCTGGTCCCAGATCGAATAGTCGCGGACCAGCGTGTAGGTGCTGGTGCGCACCGCCTCGAGCTCGCTCTCGACCAGGCGCTTCGAGGAGTCGAGCGCGAGGCGGTTGTGCTGCGCCGAGATCCAGAGGGCGGTGCCGAGGACGACGAGGATGAGCAGGACGATCCCGCCGGCGTGGAGCGCCACCAGCCGGTGCGAGAGCCGCAGCGCGTCGTCCTCGTCGTCGCCCTCGCCGGCGGCCCGGTTCGCCCAGTGCGCCGCAGGCGCCGGCTCCGCCTCCGGCCCGACCCCGAGCGCCACGCGCGCCACCCGCTCGCGCCGCGACCGGCGCGCGAGCAGCGCGACCGAGCCGTGCAGCACCATGTTGAGCAGCGGATAGAGCATCAGCTCGGACCAGATCTCGCCCTGGATCGCGAAGGTGGTGGCGCCGAGCAGCGCATAGGCCGAGGCCCAGATCGCCCAGGGCAGCGGCCGCTCGTGGCTCGGGTCGGCCACGACGTTGCGCAGCAGCGGGAAGAAGGCGGTGAGCGTGGTGAGGTTGGCGGCGATGAGGAAGATGACGACCGCGAACCCCCGCGCCTCCTCGTCGATCCAGCGGCTGTAGGCGAGGGCGGCGGCCGCGAGATAGAGGCCGGTCAGCACGAGGTCCGCCTGGAACGAGGCCCGGTCGCGCCAGTCCTCCGGCCACCACTCGCGCGGCCAGTAGCGCGAGGGGTCCTGCCGGCGGGCCCGCCACCAGCAGCGCCCCGCCACGAAGAGCGCCATGCTGCTGCAGACGACGGGAAGGGCGAGCTCGGCCGCCGAAGCCTCGCGGTCCCACTCGAGGAAGGTGAGCAGCGCGGTGCCGTAGGCGAACATCAGCCAGGTCACCGGGTTGGGCTCGATCTCCTCGTCCCGGATATAGAGGAGGTAGCCGACGAGCTGCAGGAAGCCCGCGAGCAGGCCGAAGGTGAGCATCATCTGGTCGCTATGGTTCATCGGTGGATCCGCCCGGCGCGCCAGTCCGCGCCACACATGCCGCCTGCGATCATCAGCCCCTCAGCAATCTTCCGCCGTACTCCCAGAGGCAGGATCGCCCGATATCTCGCAAGATGCGATACCTGAAGCGATAACACATTAACAGCAACTCCACTAGTGCGAGTAAACCCGCCGGGAGAGTGATCTCCACGGATTTATGCTTGTGGTTGTATGTAACCACCCCCGCGCATCGACGGACGCGACAGAAGCCAGGCCTTCGCCCCCCCGAGGCGCCCCCCCGATTCGGGGGTGGCGGACCGCCGGCCGTCGCAGGTAGGAATGGCCTGGACGCCCGCAGAAGGAGGACGCCAGTTGCCCAGGACCGCCGCCCGGGTCTTCGTCGACTGCCTGCTGGCGCAGGGGGTCACCACGGCGTTCGGCGTCCCGGGCGAGAGCTACCTCGCGGTCCTCGACGCCCTCAGCGACGCGCCCGGCATCCGCATGGTCGCCAACCGCCAGGAGGGGGGCGCCGCCTTCATGGCCGCCGCCTGGGGCAAGCTGACCGGCCGGCCCGGCATCTGCTTCGCGAGCCGCGGGCCGGGCGCCGCCAACGCCGCGATCGGCGTGCATTCGGCGCGGCAGGATTCTGCGCCGATGATCCTCTTCGTCGGGCAGATCGGCACCGGCATGCGCGACCGCGAGGCCTTCCAGGAGGTCGACTATCGCGCGGTCTTCGGCCCGCTCGCCAAGTGGGCGGTGGAGATCGACGACCCCGACCGGGTGCCCGAGCTCGTCGCCCGCGCCTTCGCCGTGGCCCAGAGCGGGCGGCCGGGACCCGTGGTGGTCGCGCTGCCGGAAGACATGCTGGCCGCGCCGACCGAGGCCGTCGCCGGCCCGGCCGTGCGCATCCCGAAGGCCGCCCCCTCGGCCGAGGACCTCGCCGGGATCGCCCGCCTCCTCGAGGGGGCCGGGGCGCCGCTCGTCCTCGCCGGCGGCGGGGGCTGGGGCGAGGCCGGCCGGGCCGGCCTGCGCGGCTTCGCCGAGGCGAACCTCCTGCCGGTCCTCGTCGGCTTCCGCAACCAGGACCTCCTGCCGGCGACCAGCCCGAGCTACGCCGGCGACGCCGGCCTCGGCAAGACGGCGGGCGTCCGCCGGCTCCTCGCCGAGGCCGACGTGATCCTCGCCGTCGGGATCGAGTTCAGCGAGATCCTGACCGAGGGCTACCGGCTCTTCCCGATCCCGGAGATGGCGGCGCGGCTCATCCATGCGCACGCCTCGGACGCCGAGCTCAACAAGCTCGAGACCGCCGCCCTGCCCGTCCACGCCCATCCCGACCGGCTGATGCCGGCCCTCGCCGGGCTCCGCCTCGAGGGCCGCGCGCGCTGGGCGGCGCGCACCGAGGCCGCCCATGCCGACTGGCGGGCGAGCCTCGCCACGCCGCCGCAGCCGGGCGGGCTCGACATGGGCGAGGTGGTGCGCCACCTCCAGGCCGTCCTCCCGGCCGACGCCATCCTGACCAACGGCGCCGGCAACTTCGCCACCTGGACCAACAAGCACTTCGCCTTCGGCGAGCGGCAGCGGCTGCTCGCGCCGCAGTCGGGCGCCATGGGCTACGGCGTGCCGGCGGCGATCGCGGCCAGGATCGCCCACCCGGAGCGGACCGTCGTCTGCGTCGCCGGGGACGGCGACTTCCAGATGACCCTGCCCGAGCTCGGCTGCGCGCTGCAGGCGCGCGCCTGGCCGATCATCCTCATCGTCAACAACCGCAGCTACGGCACCATCCGCATGCACCAGGAGCGCCGCTATCCGCGCCGGGTCAGCTTCACCGACATCGAGAACCCGGATTTCGTCGCGCTCGCCGCCGCCTACGGCACCCATGCCGAGCGGGTGACGGCGACGGCGGACTTCCCGGCCGCCTTCGCCCGCGCGCTGGCGAGCCCGACCGGCGCCGTCCTCGAGCTGGCGATCGACACCGAGAGCCTGACGCCGCGCCAGACGCTCAGCGCCCTGCGCGCCGCCGCCGAAGAGGGGGTCTGAACCGATGTCGACGCCAACGATGCCGACGCCAACGCCGGACTACCGGCGCATCCTTCTCACCGGCGCCGCCGGCAGCCTCGGCAGCCACCTGCGCCGCGGCCTCGCCCCGCTCGCCGGCCGCCTCCGGCTCGCCGACGTCCGCGACATGGGCGCGGCGGCGCCGCACGAGGAGATCGTCCGGGTCGACCTCTCCGACAGGGCGGCGGCCTTCGCGGCGATCGAGGGCTGCGACGCCGTCGTGCATTTCGCCGGCCACCCTTTCGAGCAGAGCTTCGAGGAGATCGCCGCCGAGACGCTGCCTGCCTCCTACCACGTCTTCGAGGGCGCCCGCCGCTTCGGCGTCCGCCGGGTGGTCTACGCCAGCTCGATCCACGCCGTCGGCTTCTACCCGGTCGAGGAGGTGCCCGGCACGCGGGTGATGCAGCGGCCCGACACCTTCTACGGCCTCGCCAAGACCTTCACCGAGAACCTCGCCAGCCTCTACTGGGACAAGTTCGGGGTGGAGAGCGTGATGCTGCGCATCTGCTCCTGCTTCGACGCGCCGGCCGACCGGCGGATGCTCTGGTCCTGGCTCTCACCCGCCGACTGCGTGCGGCTGGTCACGGCGGCGCTGACCGCGCCGCGGGTCGGCTTCTCGGTCGTCTACGGCACCTCGGCCAACGCGCGCGCCGCCGTCTCCAACGCCGGGGCCGCCCACATCGGCTTCCGGCCGCTCGACAGCGCCGACGGCTTCGCGGCGGCGGTGATGGCGGCGACCCCGCGGCCCGACCCGAACGAGGTCGCGAGCCGGGTGGTGGGCGGCGGCTTCGCCGCCACCGGCCATCCCGACGATGCCGGCTGACGCCGCGCTCCTGCGCGCGGCGCTCGCGGCCACCTGGCCCGCCGCCGAGGAGCGGCGCCTCGGGCCCTTCCTGCTCCGCCGCGGCGCCGGCGGCGGCGGCCGCGTCTCGGCGGCATCCCTGGCGGAGGCCGACGCCGCCGACGCCGACCTCGCGGCGGCCGAGGCCGCCATGCGCGCCTGGGGACAGGTGCCGCTCTTCCGCCTCTCGCCCGGAGAGGCGGCGCTCGATGCCCGCCTCGCCGCGCGCGGCTATCTCCTCCGCGACCCGACGCTCATCCTCGCCGCCCCGACCGACGCCGTCGCCGCGGAACCGGGCGAGGCGGCGGTCTTCGGCGACGGCCCGCTCGCCTGCATGGCCGAGATCTGGGCCGCGGGCGGCATCGGCCCGGCCCGCCTCGCGGTCATGGCCCGCGCGCCCGCGCCGCGCTGCTACCTGCTCGGCCGGCTCGACGACCATCCCGCCGGGGCGGCCTTCGTCGCGCTCTCCGGCCCCGTCGCCATGATGCACGCGCTCGAGGTCTCGCCCGCCGCCCGCCGCCGCGGCCTCGGCGCCCGCATGACCCGCGCCGCCGCCGACTGGGCGCGGCGGCAGGGGGCCGGGACCTTCGCGCTCG
>NZ_CALLYO010000192.1 GCF_937858865.1 uncultured Amaricoccus sp.
GCGGCGAGCTCGGCCGAGCCCGGCGCGAATGCGATCGGCGCGCGCGCGACCGCCGCCGCCGCCGTCTGCAGGCAGGCTTCCTCCGCCTCCGGGGCTTCCCCCTCGGCGGCGGCGGAAGCCTCGGGCGCCGGTTCCGCCGTCCCGGTCAGGGTAAAGGCGATCCGCCGGTTCTGCGCCCGCCCCTCGGCGGTGGCGTTGTCGGCCACCGGCTCGGCCTCGCCGAAGCCGCGCGCCACCGACTCCGGCAGCGCCAGCCCCTCGGCCCGGAGCGCCGCCAGCACCGCCTCCGCTCGCTCCTGGCTGAGCCTGAGGTTGCCGCTCTCCGAGCCCTGCGCGTCGGTATGGCCGCCGATCTCGAAGACCGCCTCCGGGCAGCCGCGCAGCGTGGCGCCGATCTCCGCCAGCACCGGGCCGCTCTCCGGCGTCAGCTCGGCGGCGCCGGGCGAGAACTCGATCGCCCGCTCGGCGAGGATCGCCTCGATCTGCGCCGCGCAGGCCTCACCCGGGAACTCCTCCGCCTCCGCAATCTCGCCCGGCGCAAGCCCGTCGGCCGGCGCCGCTTCCTCGAGCTCCTCCCCCTCGCTCTCCGGGATCAGGCGGAACTCGATGCGCCGGTTGGCGGCTCGCCCCGACTCGGTCGCATTGTCGGCGGCCGGCACGCTGGCGCCGAAGCCGCGCGCGGTCAGCCGCACCAGCGGCAGGTTCTCGGCGCGGAGCGCCGCCAGCACCGCCTGCGCCCGCGCCTCGCTCAGCCGCTGGTTCGCCTCGGCCGACCCCTGCGAGTCGGTATGGCCGCCGATCTCGAAGTCGGCGCCGGGGCAGGCGCGCAGCACGTCGGCGATGGCGGCGATCACCCCCTTGCTCGTCGGGACGATCTCGGCCGAGCTCGGGGCGAACTGGATCGACCCCGCCGCGAGGATGGCGGCGATCTGGTCGGCGCAGAGCTCGGGCTTCGGCCGTGCCGCCTCGGCGGCGGCCGCCGCGGCGGCCGCGTCGTAGGCGACGTTCACCTTCGCGCCGTCCGGCACCTTGGCGGCGAGGAGCGCCGTGACCTTCGCGCCCGCATCGGCCTCGAGGCTCCGCCCCTCGACCGTCACCGCCTCCGCGGTCACCACCACCTTGCCCGCGTCGAGCGCGGCGAGCGCCTCGACTCCGGCCAGCACCCGCCCCGGCCAGCCGGCCGGCAGCCCCTCGGCGATCTCGGTCGTGTCCATCACCCGGTCGTGCCCGAAGAGCGCGGCGGCGTAGCTCAGGATCGCGTCGCGCGAGGTCGGATCGGTCACCGCCCCGGCCAGCCGCACCGCGCCGTCCGCCGAGAGCGTCGCCTCGAACTCGGGCGGCACCTCCGCCGCCTCCGCCGCCCCGGCCGTCTCGCCCGCGACCTCCTCCGGGACGACGGTGGAGAGATGGAAGACATCGGGCAGGTCGGCGTCGAGCTGCGCCGCTACTCGCTGCACGGCATCGGGCGCGGCGCCCTCCGGCGCGGTGAGCTCCGCCTCGAGATCGAGGAGCGCGAAGCGGCCGCCCCCCAGCGCCCTCAGCGCCTCGAGGCCGCGGCTGACCGCGACCGGCCAGCCGGCCGAGGGCGAGCCGAGGCCCACCCGGCACTCGGCCGCGCCCTCCGCCAGGCCGGCGGCCCGCGCCTCGGCGAGGATCGTCGCCGCCGTCTCCTCGCTCGGGGCGCTGCAGGCCTCCATCCGCCCGACGCCCCCCGCCAGGCTGAAGTCGAAGGCGAAGGGCGCGATCACCGCCCTGGGCGCCGAGACCTCGAGCGCGAGCGTCACCCCCTCGGGCTTGGCCCGCTGCAGCCGCTCCTCGATCGCCGCCTGGTCGCGCGCGCTGTCGGCGACCGTCACCACCCGCACCGCCCCCGGCGCCACGCTGATCTTCGCCCGCGGCAGGTCGGACAGGACCGACAGCCCGAAGCCGAGCGCCTCCTGCCAGCCCTCCGGCGCCGGGTCGGAGGCCGATTCCAGCATGTCGGTCACGTTGGCAGCCAGCCCGCCGGCCCGGAGCGCCGCGCCGATCACGTCGCGTCCGCCGACCTGCGGCACGAGGCCGATCAGCGACACGTCCGCCTCGTTGCGCAGGAGCTCGAGCGCGAAGGGCGGCGGCGGCAGCGGCTCGACCGCGGCGAGCGTGGTCAGATCCTCGATCCGCCGCCCGTCGACGATCTGCCGCGTCGTCTCGAGCGCGCGGAAACGGCTCGCCTCGTCGGGCACGGCACCGGTCAGCGTCACCTTCAGCCCGTCGGTCGCGACCTCCGCCCAGTCCTGGTCGGCCGCGGCGAGCGCCGCCCGCACCTGCCCGGCGGTCGCCGCCTCGTAGCGGGCGGTGGCCTCCTCCGCCACCCGCCACGCCGCCGCTGCGGCCAGGGCGAAGGCGATGACGGCAAAGAAGATCGCGCGCAGGCGCATCAGCAATCGACCCCATCCAGCCCGCGGGTCTTTAGGCCCATCCCGCCCTCCGATCAACCCGAGCGCCGGTCACAGAATCGCGGCCCCGAGCAGCCCCGCCGCCAGGATCAGCCCCGCGTCGCGGTTCGAGCGGAAGAGCACGAGGCAGACCGCCGGATCGTCGATGTCGAGCCGCCGCAACTGCCAGCCGAGGTGCAGCGCGAACCCCGCCACCCCGAGCAGCGCCGCCGCCCGCGCCGCCCCCCCGAGCCCCGCCGCCAGCACCGCCGCCGCCGCCAGCCCCGCCGCCAGCAGCAGGAACCCGGCGAGCCACCGCCCCGTCGCCGCCCCGAAGAGCCGCGCCGTCGACTTCACCCCGATCAGCGCGTCGTCCTCGCGGTCCTGGTGGGCATAGATCGTGTCGTAGAAGAGCGTCCAGGCGATCCCCGCCGCATAGAGCAGCCCCGCCGCCCAGGCGAGCCCCCCGGCATGCGCCGCCCAGCCGAGCAGCGCCCCCCAGTTGAAAGCGAGACCCAGGAACACCTGCGGCCACCAGGTGAAGCGCTTGGCGAACGGATAGACGGCGACGAGCCCCAGCGAGCCCACCCCGAGCAGCACCGCCGCGCGCGGAAAGGTCAGCAGGATCGCGAAGGCGAGGAGCGCCTGCCCCGCCATCCAGCCCACGGCCTGCCGCGGCGTCACCTGCCCCGAGGGCAGCGGCCGCGACCGCGTCCGCGCCACCTTGGCGTCGATGTCCCGGTCGGTCAGGTCGTTCCAGGTGCAGCCCGCCCCGCGCATCAGCGCCGCACCCGCGGCGCAGCCCAGGAAGATCCAGAGATCGAACGCCGCGAGCCCGGCCGGATCCGCCGCCGCCGCCAGCAGCAGCCCCCACCAGCAGGGGATGAGCAGCAGCCACGTCCCGATCGGCCGGTCGGCCCGCGACAGCCGCAGGTAGGGGCGCAGCCCCGCCGGCGCCCGCCGGTCCACCCAGTTGCCGAGGACGGCGTCCGCCACCCTTCCCCCAGCCACCCTTCCCTCGTGCGCCCCGCTGGCGCTAGTCTCCCGTGTCATGGGGGGAGATATGGCAGAAGCCGCACCGAAGATCAGGCTTTTTGTCGAAGGCGCCCTCGGCCCGGGCGCCCAGGTCATGCTCTCCCCCGACCAGGCGCACTATCTCTTCAACGTCATGCGCGCCACCCACGGCACCGAGGTCGCCGTCTTCAACGGCCGCGACGGCGAATGGACCGGCCCGGTCACCCGCACCGGCCGGCTCGGCGGCAGCGTCACCTGCCGCGCCCCCGGCCGGCCGCAGCGCCGCCCGCCCGACCTCTGGCTCGTCTTCGCCCCGATCAAGAAGGCGCGCACCGACTTCATCGTCGAGAAGGCGGCCGAGCTCGGCGCCGCCCGCGTGCTGCCGGTCTTCACCCGCCACACCAACGCCGCCCGCGTCCAGCCCGACCGCCTGCGCGCCCACGCCATCGAGGCCGCCGAACAGTGCGGCGAGACCTTCGTCCTCGACATCGCCCCGCCCGTCCGCCTCGAGGCCCTGCTCGACGCCTGGGACCCCGGCCGGCGCCTCGTCTTCTGCGACGAATCGCGCGCCGCCGTCCCGGCCGCGGCGGCGCTGGCCGAGGCCGCCCCCAACTCTGCCCCCGGCCCCTGGGCCATCCTGATCGGCCCCGAGGGCGGCTTCGCCCCCGAGGAGGCCGCCCGCCTGCGGGCGCTCCCCTACGTCCTGCCGGTCACCCTCGGCCCGCGCGTCCTGCGCGCCGACACCGCCGCCGTCGCCGCCATCACCCTCTGGCAGGCGCTGCTCGGCGACTGGCGATGAGGGGCCGGCGATGAGCTTCCTGCGCCCCGAACTCGCCGCCCGCCTCGCCCGCTGGCGCGAGCCGATCGCCTGGGGCGCGCTGCTCGCCGCCGGCCTCCTGCTCGTCTGGCGCGGCTACGCCCGGCTCGATCCGCTGATCTTCATCCTCGGCCTCATCGCCGCCGCCACCGGCCTCGGCCTGCTGCGCGACGCGCTGCGCCGGGCCAGCCTCGCGTCCGACACCCTCTCCGAGGGGGTGGTGGTGATCGACGAGGCCCGCATCGCCTACCTCGGCCCGCGCGACGGCGGCTTCGTCGACCTGCCCTCGGTCACCCGCGTCGAGATCGTCAGCCGCCCGCACCTGCCGCCGGCCTCGCCGCACGCCTGGGTCATCACCGCCGAGGACGGCACCCGCCTCACCATCCCGCTCGGCGCCACCGGCGCGGACGCCCTCTTCGACGCCCTGAGCCCGCTCCCCGGCATCGACTTCGACGCCGGCATCGCCACCATCACCGCCCGCCGCCCCGGCCGCACCACCGTCTGGCGCAAGGCCGGCTGAACGGCCGGGCAGCGGGGTGGTCGATGCTAGCGGCGGCTCGTGCCTTTCAGCTTCCGCGCCTTCAGGGCCTGGATCATCAGCGCCTGGACGGCCTTGGTGAACTGGAGGCCGAACGCGCCCAGCCGCCCGTCCGGCTCGAAATAGAAGCTCCGCTCGGGGAGATCGATATTGGCCTCGTCGGTGACGACCCAGAGCCGAAGGTGCTGGTCCAGTCCCGCGCGCCGCTTCTCGATGTCGGGCACTTCCATGGCGAACGGACTTCCCCCGGGTGCCTGCGAGGTGATCGGCACCATGAGAACCTCTGTCTCGCCGGCGGCGTTCCGCGTGAGCAGGGTCATCGCCACCGGCCGTACCTTCCGACCCTCGGTCTCCCCGCGTGCGGCCTCCCGACTCCAGAGGAAAGGATAGCGCCATACGTCCCCGACCGCGGGCGGGGCGCGTTCAGCCATTCTCGATGCTGTCCTGCAGATCCGCGATCAGCTTCTCCGCCTCCGCATCCGTCAGGTCCGAGACATGGAACGCGCGGCGGGTCTCGTCCCGGCCGCAGAGGCGCTCGTAGCGCTCCGCCGACAGCATGACGAAGCGCGGCTTGCCATGGCGCGCGATCACCACGGGCGCTTCGGCGGCAGCCGCCAGCACGTCTCCGGTCCGGTTCGCGAGCTCGGTCGAGGAAAACTGCTTCATGCTACCTCCTGCCTTCCGGAAGTTAGCTATTTTGGGCATTATCTACAAGTCCCGCCGCGCCGTCCGCGACAGAGCGCATGCCGACACGGCCCCCGCGCCTCACTCCTCCGGTTCGGTGGTGAACATGAGCGGATAGCCCTCGCGCGCCGCCATCTCGATCGCCTGGGTCGCCTTGGTCTCGGCGATCTCGCGGGTATAGACCGCGACCACGCACACCCCGCGCTGGTGCGCCGTCAGCATCACCGCCATCGCCTGGTCGGTGGTCATGCGGAAGATCGCGCGCAGCACCATCACGACGAACTCGCGCGGGGTGTAGTCGTCGTTGAGAAGGATGACCTTGTATGCCTTCGGCCGCTCGGTCTTCGGCTTCGCCTCGGTCCGCGGCCGGGTGACGCTCGTGCTCATCGTACCAGCCAGAATCGCACATTCCCCCGCACGGTGAAAGGCGTATGCTCGCGGGATGACCGAACCCGAACCCCCCGAGCCCAACGTCGCGACCCGCTGGTCCGCCGCCGAGGACGGGCCGGGGCTCGCCCGCGTCCACGGCGACGCCTGGCGCTACGCCTATGCCGGCATCATCCCCGGCATCACCCTCGAGCGGATGATCGCCCGCCGCGGCCCGGCCTGGTGGAGCCGCATGCACGCGCGCGGCTTCCGCGCGCTGGTCGTCGACTGCGACGGCACGCTGGCCGGCTACGCCACCCTCGGCCGCAGCCGCGCCCCCGGCGGCGGCCCCTCGGGCGAGATCTACGAGCTCTACGTCCGCCCGGAGTACCAGGGCTGCGGCCTCGGCCGCCGCCTCTTCGCCGAGGCCCGCCGCACGCTGGCCGTCAACGGCCTGCCGCGCCTCACCGTCTGGGCGCTCAGCGAGAACGAGATCGCCTGCCGCTTCTACCGCGCCATGGGCGGCACCGAGGCCGGCCGCGCCGAGGACCGCTTCTGCGGCATCCCGCTCCGGAAAACCGGTTTCGCCTGGGGCGCCCCGGCATGAGCCTCACCCTCTGGTTCCACCCGCTCGCCTCCTTCTGCCACAAGGCGCTGATCGCGCTCGACGAGCGCGGCCTCGCCTTCGAGCCGGTCGTCGTCGACCTCGCCGACCCCGCGGCCCGCGCCGCCTTCGCCGAGGTCTGGCCGCTCCTCAAGTTCCCCGTCCTGCGCGATGCCGCCCGCGGCGCCACCGTCGCCGAGTCGACCGCCGTCATCGAGTATCTCGACGCCTTCCACGGCGCCTCCGACGGCGGGCGCATGATCCCCGCCGACCCCGACCTCGCCTGGCGGGCGCGCATGTGGGACCGCATCTTCGACCAGTACGTCGAGCTGCCGATGCAGAAGATCGTCACCGACGCCATCCGCCCGGAGGGCGCCCGCGACCCGCACGGCGTCGCCGAGGCCCGCGCGGCGCTCGCCGCCACCTACCGCTTCCTCGAGGCCGGGCTCCCCGCCGCCCCCTGGGCGCTCGGCGAGGACTTCGGCCTCGCCGACTGCGCCGCCGCCCCCGCGCTCTTCTACGCCGACGTGGTGCAGCCGCTCGGCCCGGCCGAGCCGCGGCTCCGGGCCTACCTCGACCGCCTCCTCCGCCGCCCCTCCTACGCCCGCGTCCTCGCCGCCGCCGCCCCCTACTTCCCGATGTTCCCGCTCGACCCGAAGCCGCGCCTTCCCGCCTGAAGCGCGTCTATACGTTGTCAATACGCGATTTTCGGCCCAGGAAAATCAATGACTTGGCCGGCGGGCACGCGTGCCC
>NZ_CALLYO010000193.1 GCF_937858865.1 uncultured Amaricoccus sp.
TCGTCGGGGTGGCAGCACATGCGGATGCCGACGTCCTCGGCCGTTGGGATCACCTGCTCGAGGAAGGCGATGAAGTGGGCGCGGAGCTGCTCGGGGGAGATGTCGCCGTATTCGGCGAGGTGCCGGCGCACGTCGTCGAGCGTGATGCCCTGCGCCGATCCGGGCAGGCCGAAGACGATGTTGCGGGCGAGCTGCTTCTTGCGCTCGTCGCCCATCGCGGCGTGCCGCTCGGCGGCGCGCGCGCGGACGTCCTCGGGGTAGTCCTCGGCGGCGCCCTCGCGGCCGAGGATGTGGATGTCGAAGGCGGCGAAGTCGGGATAGTCGAAGCGCATGCAGGTGCCGCCGTGGCCGACCTGCCAGGCGAGGTCGGTGCGCGTCCAGTCGAGGACCGGCATGAAATTGTAGCAGACGACCTCGATGCCGGCGTCGGCGAGATTGCGCAGGCTGATGCGGTAGTTCTCGATGTGCGCGCGCCAGTCGCCCTTCTGCTTCTTGATGTCCTCGGAGACCGGCAGGCTCTCGACCACCTCCCAGGCGATGCCCGAGGGGGTGCCGTCGCCGCGCGTGGCGATCTCGCGTTGGCGCTGCGCGATCTCCTCCGGCGTCCAGACTACCCCGTTCGGGACGTGATGGAGGGCGGAGACGACGCCTTCCACGCCCGCCTGCAGCATGTCGTCGACCGAGACGAGATCCTTCGGGCCGAACCAGCGCCAGGTCTGCCGCATGGGCGCGCCCTCCCTCAGAAGCCGCAGCCGCGGGCGTTGACGTAGAGCGCGAAGACCGAGGTCGTGGCGCAGATGAAGAGCCGGTTCCGCTTCGGCCCGCCGAAGCAGACGTTGGCGACGACCTCGGGGATGAGGATCTTGCCGAGCAGCGTGCCGTCGGCGGCGAAGCAATGCACGCCGTCGCCGGCCGAGGACCAGATGTTGCCCTTGGTGTCGACGCGGAAGCCGTCGAAGAGGCCGTTGTCGCAGGTGACGAACTCGGCGCCGCGCCCGACCGAGGTGCCGTCGGGCGACACCGGGTAGGCGCGGATGCTCGGGGTGCAGTCGGGCTCGTGGGTCCGTCCGGTGTCGGCGACGTAGAGGATGCTCTCGTCGGGCGAGAAGGCGATGCCGTTCGGCTGCACCATGTCCTCGATGAGGAGCGTCACGGCGCCGGTCTTCGGGTCGATGCGATAGACGTTCGAGGAACCGATCTCGGAGGGCGCGGCGTCGCCCTCGTACTCGCTGTCGATGCCGTAGCTCGGGTCGGTGAACCAGACCGAGCCGTCGGACTTCACCACCAGGTCGTTGGGCGAGTTGAGCCGCTTGCCGTTGAAGGAATCGGCGAGGATGGTGCGGCTGCCGTCCGCCTCGATCCGGCTCACGCAGCGGCCGCGGTGCTCGCAGGCGAGGAGCCGCCCCTCGCGGTCGACGGTGTGGCCGTTCTGGTTGCGGCAGGGCGCCTCGAAGACCGAGACATGCCCGCTCGTCTCGTCCCAGCGCATCAGGCGGTCGTTCGGGATGTCGGACCAGATCAGGTACTTGCCGGCCGGGAAGTAGGCCGGACCCTCGGCCCAGCGGCCGCCGGACCAGAGCTTGTCGATGCGCGCGTTGCCGTGGATGAGCTTCTCGAAACGCGCGTCACGGACGTCGATGAAATCGGGCATGGCCGCTCCCCCCTGATGCCGCTCTTTTCGTTGCCGTGCTATGGGCTTAGGCGATGGCCCGCCCGCGGTGCAAGCCCCTTCGCCTCGCCTGCGCCCGAAAACGGCTGCCGCATGGTGCGGCAGCCGTCGTTCGTCATCGAGCCAAGGGTGCGGGTTCAGCCGGCGGGGGCCGGCTCGGGGGCGATGTACTCGGGCATCGACTTGAGCGCGTCCGCGGTGTGGTTCGTGGTCAGCACTACGAGGCCGTCCGGGGTCCGGTAGGCCGCCATCTCCTCGGGTGCGAGCATCACCTTCGTCTCGCCGAAGCCGAGCAGGCCGCCGAAGCGGGCGATCACCTTGTCGATCCTGCCCTCGGCGGACATCAGCACTTCGTCGACGGAGGCGATCGTGTCGCCCTCCTGGCCGAGGATGTCCGCGCCCATCAGGGTGTCGGGCGTGAGGGTGGCGAGGTCGACGGGAACCGCGCCTTCGGGGAGCGCCCCCTCCGGGGCGGGCGCCGGGGTCGCGACGTCGGCAGGCGCGTCGGTCGCCGCGTCCGGCGCGGCGGGTTGCGCCGTGTCGGTCGGCGCCGCGTCGTCGGTCGTGCTCTCGGGAACCTGCGCGGCGTCGGGCGCCTCGGTGGCGGGAGCGCCGGCGTCGTTCTCCAGCACCGGCGGCGCGGTTTCGTTCGCCGCCGGGCTCTCCTGCGCCAGGGCGCCGAACGCGAGCAACGCAGCGGCGGCGGTGCCGGCAAGAAGGGTCTTCAGCATGTCTCACTCCTTCGTCGCGCCGCAACCGCGCGGTCGGGCGACCGCAGCGATGCGGCTGGTGTGCGGGGGAGCAACGCCCGCGCCGGGTGAGGGTTGCCTGGGGCGGCGGGAATCAGCCGAGGCGGCCGAGCGCGCGGGCGAGCGCCCCGTGCAGCGCCTGGCTGGAGTAGGGTTTGTCGACCGTCGGGGCGGCGCGCAGCGCCTCGGGCAGGCTGGCGTCGTCGCGCATGCCGCTGGCGAAGACGATCGGCACCCGCGAGCTGAGCAGGTCGCCGGCGAAGGCCTCGCAGCGTTCGTGACCGATCACGAGGTCGAGGACCGCGACGTCGAGGCGCTCGCGCGCCGCGATGGCGCGGGCCTCGTCGAGCGTGTGCGCGACGTGCACCTGGCCGACCCCGAGGGACTGCAGCATCTCCTCGGCGTCGATCGAGATGAGGGCGTCGTCCTCGAGCAGGAGGACACGGATGTTCGGCAGGGCCAGGCGCCTCTCGATCACGGTGCGGTGCTCCCTCCGGCTGAGGATGTATGCGGGCGGCACGTCCCGCAAGCTCGTCTTCCGGATGCCCCTCGCCGGCAGCCGATCCGGAATCGATCGGGTGACGGACGATCGCATGCCCCTGGAACGGACGCATTAACATTTGTCGGGGGAACGATCGGGGCCGCTGCCGGTTGGAGGTACGGGAGGTGCAGGACGCCGGGGAAGCGGCGGCAGGATGGAGGCGGGTATGTCAGGGGTGCAGCGATTTGCCGGCTATGCGTCTCCGCAGGCCCTGCTGGCCGATCCCTCGCTGAGCGAGGACGAGAAGCTGGGCGGCCTGCGCACCTGGCGGGGGCGGATCCTGCGGCTCGGTCGAGCCGAGGAGGACGGCGAGCTTCGCCGCCTGTTGGGAGAGATCGACCGCGCCTTTGCGCGACTCGGGTCGTTCGGCTCGGGCTGAGGCGGGAATTCAGGTCTGCGCCAGGCCGGCATCGGGGAACTCGATCTCGCAGACGAGTCCTTCGGGCTGGAAGTCGAGGGTGACCGATCCGTTCAGCGTGGCGCCGACCAGGCGCTCGAGCAGGACCCGGCCGAAGCCGTGGCGCTCCGGCGGCACGACCGGCGGGCCGCCGTGCTCGCGCCAGAGGATGCGGATCCTTCCGTCGGCCCGGGTCCAGCCGATGTCGAGCTCGCCCGCCTCGCTCGAGAGGGCGCCGTACTTGCTGGCGTTGGTGGCGAGTTCGTGGAAGGCGAGGCCGAGGTTCTGCGCCGTGTCCGGCGAGAGGACGAGCGCCGGGCCGTGCATCCGCACCTGGGCGGCGTCGGGCGAGATGGTCTGGGCGACGCTCGCGCGCAGCAGCTCCTCGAGGTCGGCGCCCTGCCAGGAGCGCGAGACGAGGAGGTCGTGGGCGGCGGCCATGGCGCGGAGCCGGGACGAGAAGTCGGCGATGAAGCTGTCCATGTCCTGCGAAAGGTCCGCCGTCTTGCGCGCCATCGCCTGAATGACGGCGAGAAGGTTCTTCGAGCGGTGGGTGAGCTCGCGCATCATCAGGCGCATCCGCTGCTCGGCCTGCCGCCGCTCGGTCAGGTCGAGGGCGCTGACCAGGATGCCGCGCACGCCGGGGTCGACGCCGGCCGCATCGCCGTCCGGGTCGGCGGCGCGGGGGGCGACCGCCTCGATCGTGAGCACGAAGAAGCGGCGGTCGCCGGCGAAGCCGAGCTCGACCTCGACCGTCTCGCGGCCGCCGGTTTCGAGCACCCGCTGCTTGGGCGGCAGCAGGCGGCGCAGTTCGTTCTCGGGGTAGATCTCGGCGTCGGTGCGGCCGAGGAAGTCCTCAGGCCGCGTGCCGGGCGGGGGGGTGGAGACGAAGCTGTAGCGCAGGTCGGCGTCCTGCTCGAAGACGGTGATGCCGGAGTTCTCGAGCGCGAGCTCGAAGCGGCGCGAGGCGGCGGCGATCTGCGCCGCCATGGCGGCGAGCCGGACCTCGAAGAGCCGCTTCTCGGTCACGTCGACGGCGGTGCAGAGCACGCCGTCGATCTCGCCCGCTGGGTCGACGGTCGGGCTGACGGTCATGTCGAGGTAGAGCGTGCCATCGCTCGGGGTCGCCACGGCCACGGTGTCGCTGGTGGTGAGGCCGGTCGCGAGCGCGCGCCGCTTCAGCTCGAGCGACTCGTCCTCGGCGCCCTCGCGCAGGAAGTCGGCGGTGCGCTTGCCGATCACTTCGCTGGCGTCGAGCCCGAGGCGGGGATTGTGGATCCAGGTGAAGCGCAGGTCGAGGTCCTGGGTGTAGACCGTGATGTTCGAGCGCGAGAGTGCCTGCTCGAAGCGCTGGGTCGCCCGCTCGAGCTCGTGGGTCCGCCAGGCGATCGCCGTCTCGAGCGAGGTATTGGCCTGGACGAGGGCGAGGTTCGCCCGCGCGAGGTCCCTCGGGGAGGGAAGCGCCAGCAGCCGCGGCAGCTCGCGCCAGGCGACGGCCGCGGCGATGAGGCCGGCTGCCGCCGCCGCGAGGCGGAGCAGACGCTCGGCACCGTCCGCGGGGAGCCACAGGCCGACCGCCTGCCCGAGGTTGAGCAGTCCCGTCGCCGCGATGAAGACGATGAAGACGGCGACCACCAGGCGCGCGGTGCGGTCGAGGTCGCGGCGGCGGAGGAGGAATGTCAGGGCGGCGGCGGCGATCACGAGGCAGCCGAGCGCGATCAGGACACTTGTAGTGGCGTGAAGCACGAGATGATCGGGCGAAGGCGCGCCGAGCGCCCCGGGAAACGCTCGGGGACCGGCAGGGTCGATGGGGTCGATCGTCATGTCCAGTTGCATTCCTGCCGGCCAGCCCACGGCAACGCCCCCTCGGGAGAGAGGTTCCAGCAGCAAACCGTGACCACCGCGGCCCGATCCGCCCGGAACCATGCCGGAGGGGAGCCGTTCTCCCGGCATTCGACATCGTCACCGAGGAAGGAGCGATACATGAACTGGGATCGGATCGAAGGCAACTGGAAGCAGTTCAAGGGCAAGGTGCAGCAGGAGTGGGGATCGCTGACCGATGACGACCTCGACCGGATCAACGGCCGGCAGACCGAGCTGACCGGCATCCTGCAGGAGCGCTACGGCAAGTCGCGCGAGCAGGCGCAGAAGATGGTCGACGACTGGCTGGCGCGCGGCTGAGCCGGGATCGCCGGCGCCACGGTCAGTGGGCCGTTCCGTCCGCGCGGCGCGGCTCGACTGTGAACTCGACCGGGACGGCGCCGGCCGCCTCGAACCGCAGCGTGGCCGGGATGGCTTGCCCGGCCACGAGCGGCGCCTTCAGCCCCATGAACATGACGTGCATGCCCTGGGGTTCGAGCGCCACCGTTCCTCCGGGTGGAACCTCGATGCCCTCGACCGGCCGCATGCGCGAGACGCCGGCCGCGTCGACCTCGACCGTGTGGATTTCGGTGCGTGGAAAGCCGGTCTCCACCGCGATCAGGCGATCCGGCGTCGTGCCCTTGTTGGTGATCGTGAGATAGCCGGCGGCCGTCATCGCGCTCGCCGAGGTTTCGAACGCATGCGGATGGCCGATCTCGAGCGTGCCGGCGGCGACGTCGTGGGCATGGGCCGCGCCGCTCGCGAGCGAGGCGAGCGCAAGGGCAACGAGAAGGCGGCGCATCGGGGCCTCCCTGGGTTGTTCGATCCGACCCCGTGCATAGGAGCTCGGCGGCCCGAGCTCAATGCGGCCGGGGCGCGCAGCTCAGGCGTCGAGCGAGGCGGCGGTGCGGAAGAAGAGCGCCTGGCTGACCGTCGCCTTCACCGCGTCCGGATCGTAGGGCTTGGTGATGAGGAAGGTCGGCTCCGGGCGCTTGCCGGTCAGCAGGCGCTCGGGGAAGGAGGTGATGAAGACGACCGGAACCTCGAACATGGCGAGGATGTCGCGGACCGCGTCGAGCCCCGAGGAGCCGTCGGCGAGCTGGATGTCGGCGAGGACGAGCCCCGGCTCGTCCCTGCCCGCCGCGGCCACCGCCTGGCTTGCGGTGCGGGCGATGGTGGTGACCTGATGGCCGAGGCTCTCGACGATCTCCGACAGGTCGAGGGAGATGAGCGGCTCGTCCTCGATGATGAGAACCCGCGTGGCGATCTGCCGGTCGATGTCGGCGAGCGCTTCGGCGAGGAGCGCCTCCACCTCCGCCTCGCTCCGCCCGACGATCGTCGCCGCTTCGGCCGGCCGGAAGCCCTCGAGCGTGGCGAGCAGAAGGACCTGCCGGCTCTCCGGGGCGAGGGCGGCCAGGCGTTCGCTGGCCGCGCGCTCGCCCGCGGCAGCGGTTGGCTCTTCCCCCGCCTCGTCGAGATCGAGCCCCTTCTGCAGGCCGTGGAAAAGCCGGTAGAGGCCGACCTTCACCCCCTGGCTGCGATCGAAGATCGAGGGATCGGCGAGGATCGCCTCGAGGCAGGCGGTCACATGCGCGTCCCCGCCGCTCTGCGAGGCGGTGAGCGCGCGGGCATAGCGGCGCAGGTAGGGCAGGTGGGGGGCGATCTCCTGGGACAGGCTCGTGGGCATCTCGCGCTTGATCCTCCGGCACGACTCGCCGGCCCGAGCATGCGCACCGCCGGCACGGCGTCAATCGCCGAACCGGAGCAAAGGTTCCACGTCAGCGGGGAACCATCGCGACGGCTTGCGCATTTCGCTGGAGTGGAGTGCATTCGGCAAGGGTCAGGCGGACCGGTTGGAGTGATGATGACGGGCAGGGATTCCGGCGGCGGGGAAAAACCTCCCAGGCGAGGGGGCGCGCGTAAGCAGGACTGGATCACCAACCAGCTGCGGCGGGTCTACGACGAGGCGCTGCAGGAGGAGATCCCCGCGGACATGCTCGAGCTTCTGGCGAAGCTCGAGGGAAAGACCGCGAAGGAGAGCGACTCGTGAGCTCGAGCTTCCGCGACGATCTGGTGGCCGCGATCCCCATGCTGCGCGGCTTCGCCCGCTCGCTGAGCGGCAACCGCGACCGCGCGGACGATCTGGTGCAGGAGACGCTGGCCAAGGCGATCGCCAATCGCGACAAGTACCGGCAGGGCACCAACCTGCACGCCTGGCTGGTGACGATCCTGCGCAACCAGTATTATTCCGAGGGCCGCCGCCGCTGGCGCGAGGTGTCGGATGCGGAAGGCACCTATGCCGCGCGGCTGACCGCGGCGCCGGCGCACGACGGGCGGATGGAGATGCGCGAGTTCCTCGGTGCGCTGCAGGTGCTGCCGCCGGACCAGCGCGAGGCGCTGGTGCTGGTTGGGGCGAGCGGGCTCTCCTACGAGGAGGCGGCCGGGGTGCTCGGCACCCGCGTCGGCACGGTGAAGAGCCGGGTGAGCCGGGCGCGCGCCCGGCTCGAGGCGCTGCTCGCCGGGCGGGAGGAATTCACCCGCGACGAGGAGGCGGTGTCGAAGTCGGCCGAGCAGCTGCGGCGGGCGCTGTCGGCCTGAGGCCGAAGAGCGCCGCGGCCTCTTCCGGGGCGTAGCGGCCGAGGCGGACGTCCTCGGCGACCGCGGCGGGGTCGCGGGCGGCCGGCGGGCCGTAGCCGCCGCCGCCGGGCGTGCGGACGCGGACGCGGTCGCCGGGAGAGAGCGGGATGTCCTGCGCCTTGGAGAGGTGCTCGGGGGTCTGGGTCTCGCCGTTGCGGATGATCTCGACGCGGTTCTTGCCGCCGTCCCGGCCGCCGAGGGCGCCCTGCGGGCCGAAGCGGCCGTGGTCCATGACGAAGGAGGCCCGCGCGGTGCCGCGGAGGAGCTCGACCTCGTAGTCGAGGCCGAAGCCGCCGCGGTGCCGGCCGGCGCCGGCGGAGTTCTCGTGCAGGGCGTAGCGGCGGTAGAGGACGGGGTACTGTTGTTCCATGATCTCGACGGGGGGCGCCTTCGAGATGCCGATCGTGGAGCAGCCGTTGGAGAGGCCGTCGTGGTCGGCGTTGCCGCCGTAGCCGCCGCCGGAGATCTGGTACATGACGTAGTCGCGGCCGCGTTCGGGGTCGTGGCCGCCGAGGGCGAAGTTGCCGGAGGTGCCGGCGGGGGCGGCGATGACCCTTTCCGGGAGGGCGGGGACGAGGGCGGCGAAGACGGCTTCGGCGATGCGCTGGCTGACTTCCGCCGCGCAGCCGGAGACGGGGCGGGGGTAATGGGCGTCGAGGAAGGTGTGCTCGATGCCGGTGACGTGGAGGGGGTCGAAGGCGCCGGCGGAGATCGGGACCTCGGGGAAGATGTGGCGCATGGCGAGGTAGACCGAGGAGAGGGTGGTGGCCCGGACCGAGTTCATCGGGCCGGCGCAGGGCGCCGACGAGCCGGCGAAGTCGAAGGCGAGGTCGGGGCCCTCGCGGGTGACGGCGAGGGCGATGGTCAGGGGCTCGTCGACGACGCCGTCGCTGTCGATGAAGGCCTTCGCGGTCCAGGTTCCTGCCGGGATGGTGGCGATCATGGCGCGCATCTGGGTGGCGGCGCGGGTGCGGATCTCGGCGATCGCGGCCTCGACGGTGGGGTCGCCGTAGCGGTCGAGGAGGGCGCTGAGGCGCTGCGCACCGGTCAGGAGGGCGGCGGCCTGGGCCTTCACGTCGCCGATGCGGGTCTCGGCGATGCGGATGTTCGAGGTGATGATGGCGTAGATTTCGGGGTCGAGGGCGCCTTTCTTGAAGAGCTTGACCGGGGGGAGGCGGAGGCCTTCCTGCTCGGCGCTGGTGGCGGAGGCGGAGAAGCCGCCAGGGACCATGCCGCCGGTGTCGGGCCAGTGGCCGGTGTTGGAGAGCCAGCACCAGATCTTCCCGTCCCGGTAGAAGGGGGTGGCGAAGCGGACGTCCATCAGGTGGGTGCCGCCGAGGTAGGGGTCGTTGACGATGTAGACGTCGCCGGGGTCGGGGGGGAGGGTGAGGCCCTGGGCGATGCGCTCGAGGATGTGGCGGGTGGAGAACTGCATGGTGCCGACGAAGACGGGGAGGCCGCGGGCACCCTGGGCGATGAGGGCGCCGTCGATGGCGGAATAGATGCCGTCGGAGCGGTCGTCGGCCTCGGCGATGACGGGCGAGAAGGCGGCGCGGGAGAAGGCGAGGTCCATCTCGTCGCAGACCTGCTGCAGGCCGGCCTGGATGACGCCGAGGGTGATCGGGTCGAGGGTCATTTCGCGCGCCCGGGTGCGAAACGGGAGGATTTCGCGCGCGAAACATAGGGTAAGTGTATGAATACAAAGGGATTCATCGGGTTAAAACTTGGTAAACGCTGGGCGGCATCGCGTGGACCCCGGTCCGGACGGCTCGGGTCGAGGCTAGATCCGCGGCGGGGCGGCTGGCAACAGCGGCGGATGGGCGCTTGGCGGATCAGCTGGGAGGAGGGTGATGCGGGCGCTGGTGGCGGCTTCGGCGGGTACGCGCGAGAGCGGGGCGCGGGCGGTCGAGGGAACCGGATGGCGGCGGAGGTGGGACGGAAGGTGCCCTCCACGGCATAGGGTGAGGCCGCCTCGGCGGAGATAAGATTAGTAGGTCTGTTCAGCTAGTTAGCCG
>NZ_CALLYO010000194.1 GCF_937858865.1 uncultured Amaricoccus sp.
CCGATCTCGAAGGGCGTCGCCCGCTTCGTCGACTGGTACCGCGGCTACTACGGCGGCGGAGACGAGACGCCCGGCGCCTGAGGGCGTAGGCTGCCCGAAAGAGAGGCCCGAGAGGCCGCCGGAGAGGCCGCGCGAGGGGCGTTCACGAACTTTTAACACCATGAATCTGAATGAATTCATGAATTTACCTATAGTTTCGCGCGCGAAATCCCCGGATTTCGCGCCGTGACCCCCCTCGTCTCGGTCATCACCCCGGCCTGGAACGCCGCCCTGACGCTCGACGCCACCATCGCCTCGGTCGCCGCCCAGAGCCTGCCCGACTGGGAGATGCTGATCGCCGACGACGGCTCGACCGACGCGACGCCCGCCATCGCCGCCGCCTGGGCCGCCCGCGACCCCCGCGTCCGCCCCCTCCCCGGCCCCGGCCACGCTGGCCCCGCCGCGGCGCGCAACCGCGCCATCCGCGCCGCCCGCGGCCGCTTCCTCGCCTTCCTCGACGCCGACGACCGCTGGCGCCCGGAGAAGCTTGCCCGCCAGCTCGCCTTCATGGAGGCCGCGGGCTCCCCCTTCAGCTTCACCGCCTACGCCCGCGAGGATGCGACCGGCCGCGCCCTCGGCATCGTTCGCGCCCCGGCCAGGGTCGACTACGCCGGCCTCCTCCGGGGCAACGTCATCGGCTGCCTGACCGCCGTCTACGACACGAGCCATTTCGGCAAGGTGGAGATGCCTCCCCTCCCCCTCCGCCAGGACTACGCCCTCTGGCTCGCCCTCCTCCGCGGCGGCGAGGCCCGCGGCCTCGACGAGGTCCTCGCCGACTACCGGGTGGGCGGCGCCGCCACCCTCTCCGGCTCCAAGCTCCGCGCCGCCCGCGGCACCTGGGCCGTCCTCCGCCGCGAGGGCCTCCCCCTCCCCCGCACCCTCTGGTGCTTCGCCCACTACGCCACAGCCGGCCTCCGCCGCCGGGCTCAGGACCGGGAAGGCGCCCGAGGCTAGGCGGCGGGCGGATCGAGAGTAATGATGACTTCGTGCCGGCTGCACAGCGAGACGAGCTGGTCCCGGGTCCGCGAATCGAGCGCGTTTAGCCGAACCGAACGGTAGCGCCCTCCCGCCAGCAGGCGCTCGAGCGTCGCGACATTTCCGGTCAGCACCTCGATCCCCTCGACCTCCCGCCATTCCGGCGCCTCGCCGGGACGGAGGCGGAAGATCTCGACCGGCTCGTCCCGCCAGATCGGCGGAGCGCCCGGGACGGTCCCGCAGCCGCCGTCGACCAGCAGCCGCGCGGCGCGCCCGGGGGTCACCGCCGGCAGCCGGTGGAAGTGCGCCAGGTGCAGCCGCCGTACCCGGACCGTGCCGTGTCCCGCCAGCCTCAGCCCGGGCTGCACGAGGGCAGTTCCAGGCGGGATCTCCGCCACCGCGTTGACGTTGCACGGTACAGTCAGATGGCCGATGCACTTCCGGCCTTCGTCGAAGAACCGCAGAGCAAACCGGACACCGACGAGACCCGTCTCGGCTTCCAGATGGCAGTTGATCCGGTCCGGCTCGCTCCCGGCCGGCAGATACTCCCCGGGGGGCAGGCTCCGTTCGGCGAAGATGAACTCAGGCTCCCCCCCGGCGAGACCGGTCTCGATGACCAGCGCATCCGCTTCGGCGCGCAGGGAGGGTTTCCGCCCGGCGCGGCTTCCGAACAGATCCGCCAGCTGATCCGGCCCGAAGCCGGGAGTCTCGGGTCCTGCCTCCGGTGCGATAGCCGAGGCGACGGCCTGCAGAGCGGTGAGCGGGAGGCCCGGATCGAGATCCGGCAGATCCTCGAGATGCTCCCTGAGCCGGCGGGGATCGGCCCCCGCTGCGTCGGCGGCATAGTGCCAGGGATCGATGGCGAGCCCCTCAGGGCCCTTCCAAGAGAGATGGTCGAGCCTGGCCAGCGTCGCGGCGGCCCGCGTTCGCGGCAAGCGGTCGCCGCGCAGGATGGCGCGGCGCGCCGGACAGGAC
>NZ_CALLYO010000195.1 GCF_937858865.1 uncultured Amaricoccus sp.
ACGCCGCTCATCATCTCCGGCCCGAGCCAGGACCGCTCCGAGCTCTACATCAAGGTCGACAAGCTGATCCCGAAGCTGACGTCCGAGCATTACGAGCTCGACGAGAAGCAGCGCACCGTCACCCTGACCGAGGAGGGCAACGAGTTCGCCGAGCGGCGGCTGCGCGAGATGGAGCTCCTGCCGCACGACGCCACGCTCTACGACCCCGAGAGCACCAACATCGTCCACCACGTGAACCAGGCACTCAGGGCGCACGTCCTCTTCCACCGGGACAAGGACTATATCGTCCGGAACGGCGAGATCATGCTGATCGACGAGTTCACCGGCCGGATGATGACCGGCCGGCGGCTCTCGGAGGGCCTGCACCAGGCGATCGAGGCGAAGGAGGACGTGGCGATCCGGCCGGAGAACGTGACGCTCGCCTCCGTCACCTTCCAGAACTACTTCCGCCTCTACGAGAAGCTCGCCGGCATGACCGGCACCGCCGCGACCGAGGCGGACGAGTTCTTCGAGATCTACAAGCTCGGCGTGGTCGAGGTGCCGACCAACATGCCGGTGATCCGCGCCGACAACGACGACCAGGTCTTCCGCACCGCCCGCGAGAAGCACGAGGCCATCGTCGCCGAGATCAAGCGCGCCCACGAGGCCGGCCAGCCGATGCTCGTCGGCACCACCTCGATCGAGAAGTCCGAGGCGCTCTCGGAGATGCTGAAGAAGGCCAGGGTGCCGCACAACGTGCTGAACGCGCGCTACCACGAGCAGGAGGCCGAGATCGTCGCCGAGGCGGGCGTCGAGGGCGCGGTCACCATCGCGACCAACATGGCCGGCCGCGGCACCGACATCCAGCTCGGCGGCAACATCGACATGCGCGTCGCCAAGGAGCTCGAGGCCGCCGCGGCCGAGGAGCGCCAGGTCGATCCCGCCGCGGTGCGCGCGCGCATCGAGGCGGAGATCGCCGACGCTCGCGAGAAGGTGCGCGCGCTCGGCGGGCTCTACGTCCTCGCCACCGAGCGGCACGAGAGCCGGCGCATCGACAACCAGCTGCGCGGCCGGTCCGGCCGCCAGGGCGACCCGGGGCGGACGAACTTCTACCTCAGCCTCGAGGACGACCTGATGCGGATCTTCGGCTCCGACCGGCTCGACTCGATGCTCGGGCGGCTCGGGATGAAGGAGGGGGAGGCGATCGTCCACCCCTGGGTCAACAAGGCGCTGGAGAAGGCGCAGGGCAAGGTCGAGGCGCGCAACTTCGACATCCGCAAGAACCTGCTCAAGTACGACGACGTGATGAACGACCAGCGCAAGGTGATCTTCGCCCAGCGCCGCGAGATCATGGAGTCGAACGATCTCTCCGACGTCGTCACCGACATGCGCCACCAGGTCGTCGAGGATCTGGTGAGCGAGCACGTCCCGGCCAAGGCCTATGCCGACCAGTGGGACATCGACGGACTGGCCGCGCAGGTGCGCCACGTCTTCGGGGTCGATCTGCCGATCGCCGCCTGGGCCGAGGAGGAGGGCGTCGACGACGCCGACATCCGCGAGCGGCTGCTGGCGGCGACCGACGCGCAGATGGCCGACAAGTCCGCCCGCTACGGCGCGGAGACGATGCGCGCCATCGAGAAGCAGGTGCTGTTGCAGACCATCGACACCAACTGGCGCGAGCACCTCGTCACCCTCGATCATCTCCGCGGCGTCGTCGGCTTCCGCGGCTATGCCCAGCGCGATCCGCTCAACGAGTACAAGACCGAGGGCTTCCAGCTCTTCGAGGGGCTGCTCAACCGGCTGCGGATCGAGGTGAGCCGGATGCTCGCCCACGTCCAGGTGCTGACGCAGGAGGAGCAGCAGGCGATGCTGGAGGCGCAGGCCCGCGCCCAGGCGGCGCAGCTCGCCGCCGCGCGCCCCGCGCCCGCCCAGCCGGCCGAGCCGGCCCGCATCCCGGCCATGGCCGGCGCCGGCCCGGCGCTCGCCGCCGGCGTCGATCCGGGCGATCCCGGCACCTGGGGCCAGAGCGGCCGCAACGATCCCTGCCCCTGCGGCTCCGGCAAGAAGTACAAGCACTGCCACGGCCGGGTGTAGCGGCGGCGCGACCTCTCGGTCGCCGCTCGTCCGTACAGACCTTGTCGCACGCGTGCGACAGCGTGCAAGTTATTGAACGCGCTCGTATATTCTGAAAGCGTTCATTCTTCCTTCATCAAGGTTAACCGTGTTGCGGAGGGCCGCCTCGCGTCAGTCCGCTTGCGTGCCCGCAGGCGCGCGGCGGAAGGGGCCGTAGGCGGTGAGGACCTCGATCTCCTCGTCGACCGCTCGCGCCTCGGCCTCGAGATACTGCGCGACGGCGCGGGCGAAGCCTGCGTCGGCGATCCAGTGCAGCGAGTGGATGGGCGTCGGGACGTAGCCCCGCGCCAGCTTGTGCTCCCCCTGGGCCCCGGCCTCGACCCGCGCGAGGCGGTGCGCGATCGCCCAGTCGATCGCCTGATAGTAGCAGAGCTCGAAATGCAGGCAGGGGTGGTCCTCGACGCAGCCCCAGTAGCGGCCGTAGAGCGCGTCGCGGCCGATGAAGTTGAGCGCCCCCGCCACCCACCTGCCGCCGCGGCGGGCCAGCACCAGCAGCGCGTCGTCGCGCATCGTCTCCTGCACCCGGTCGAAGAAGGTGCGCGTGAGGTACGGATGCCCCCACTTGCGGCTGCCGGTGTCCTGGTAGAAGCGCCAGAAGGCGTCCCAGTGCGCCGGCTCGATGGCGGCGCCGGTCAGCCGCACGATGTCACCGCCGAAGGCGTGCGCCCGCTCGCGCTCCTTACGGATCGCCTTGCGCTTGCGCGAGGAGAGGTCGGCGAGGAAGTCCCCGAAGTCGGCATAGCCGCGGTTCTGCCAGTGGAACTGCTGCGTGGTGCGGGCGAGGAGCCCCGCCGCCTCCCCCCACGCGCGTTCGGCCTCGGTGCAGAAGGTCATGTGCCAGCCGGAGACCTTCGTGCGCTCGGCCAGCGTCAGCGCCCCCTGCAGCAGCGCCGCGCGCCCCTCGGCCTCGAACCCCGGCCGGGTCAGGAAGCGCCGCCCGGTGGCCGGCGTGAAGGGCACCGCCGACTGCAGCTTGGGATAGTAGCGCCCGCCGGCCCGCTCCCAGGCGTGCGCCCAGTTGTGGTCGAAGATGTATTCGCCCTGGCTGTGGCTCTTGGCGTAGAGCGGCATCACCGCGATCGGCAGCCCCTCGGCGCGGGCGACGAGATGCCGCGGCATCCAGCCGCTGCCCCGCCCGACCGAACCCGAGGCCTCGAGCGCGGAGAGGAAGCGGTGGGTGGTGAACGGGTCGACGGGCCGGACGCCGCCGTCGCCGGCGCAGGCGTCCCACTCGGCCGGGGCGATCTCGCCGAGGCCGCCCAGAACCGTGATCTCGATGCTTGCCCCTCCGTCCATCCGGCCTCCGCGGGTTCGCCTCAGAGATGGCGGGGAAAGCGATGGCGTCAATGGGCCTGGCCGCGCCGGCGGCGACCGGCCGCGGTTCCGAATTGTTCCAGCTGTCTCGGCTCACGCCGCCGTGAGGTCGCGACCCAGGCGATGGCGAGCATCACCGGCAGCTCCAGGGCGAGGGCGGCGTCGGGCCCGAGGCGCGGCGCGAGGACGAAGATGCGGAGCGTGCCGAGGAGGGGGCCGGCGGCGAGGAGGAGGAGGAGCGCGAGCGCGCCCCCGGCGAGGAGGCCGCGGCTCATGACGGGAGCGGCGGCCGGTACCCCTCGAAGGTGATATTATCGGCGACCGTGCGGGCGGCGGCCTCCTCGGCCGGGCTGCGGACCGTCCAGGTGAGGACGGGCAGGCCCTCGGCCTTCAGCCGGGCGACCGCCGGGTTGGCGAGGTCGCGGTGGTCGTGCGAGATGAAGGCCACGCCCAGGCGCTCCGCGTCGGCGAGGGCGGCGAGCTCGGCCAGCCGGTAGTCGGGCAGCACCCAGTCGCCGCCGTCGAAGGCACAGGTGGTGAGGCCGCGCGGCCGCCCCGGCGCCCGCTCCGCCAGCGCCGCCACCGAATGCGGGTTGAAGGACATGAGCGCCACCGCGCCGTCATAGCCGGCGAGCAGCTCGGCCACCCGCGCCTCGAGCGGCCCGACGTCCGGCCCGAGCGCGCCGTCCTGGTCCTTGACCTCGATGAGGAGCGGCGCCCGCCCGGCGACGAGCGCCAGCACCTCGGCGAGCGTCGGCACCGTCTCGCCCCCGACGAGCAGCGGCGTCGCGGCGAGCTGGGCGGCGGCATAGTCGCGCACCAGCCCCGGCAACCCGGTCAGCCGCGGCATCTCGTCGTCGTGGAAGACCACCGCCTCGCCGTCGGCGCTCCGCTGGATGTCCATCTCGATGCCGTAGCCGGCGGCGATCGCCGCGGCGAAGGCGCCGCGGCTGTTCTCGGCCACGCCCTTCGCGCGGTCGTGCAGCCCGCGGTGGGCGAGGGGGACGCCGAGGAAGGCGCGCGGCAGCTCAGGCGATCTCGAAGACACCTTCCACCTCGATCACCGCCCCGAGCGGCAGCGCCGCCATCCCGACCGCCGAGCGCGCGTGCCGCCCCGCCTCGCCGAGCACGGCGACGAGGACATCCGAGCAGCCGTTCATCACCTGCGGCTGCTGGGTGAAATCGGGGGCGGAGTTCACGAAGCCGGTCAGCTTCACCACCCGCCGCACCCGGTCGAGATCGCCGCCGCAGGCGGTGCGCAGCCGGGCGAGCAGCTGGTGCGCGCAGGTCGCCGCCGCGGCCGCCCCCGCCTCGACGCTCGTCCCGGCCCCGAGCTTGCCGGTGATGACCCCGTCCGGCCCGCGGCTGACCTGGCCCGAGACGTAGACCATGCTGCCCGAGACCACGAAGGGGACGTAGTTCGCCTCCGGCGCCGGCGGGTCGACGAGGGTGATGCCGAGCTCGGCGAGGCGGGCGTCGATCTTCGAGGGCATGGGGCACTCCTTCGGCCGTTTCGCGCGGAGCCTAGACGCTTTGCCCCGCGGCGGCGAGGGGGGTTGATCGGGGCGCCGGCCGGCGGGATGATGCGGAGGCGCCCGGAGGACTCCCATGCAGCCCGAGATCACCGGCTTCTTCCACCGCCCGACCAACACCGTCTCCTACGTCGTCGAGGACCCGGAGACCGCAGCCTGCGCGGTCATCGACAGCGTGCTCGACTACGACCCCGACGCCGCTCGCACCGGCACGGCGCATGTCGACGGGATCATCGCCCACATCCGCGGCCGCGGGCGGACCCTCGAGTGGATCCTCGAGACCCATGTCCACGCCGACCACCTCTCGGCCGCGCCCTACCTGCGCGACACCCTCGGCGGGCGCATCGCCATCGGCGCGCGGATCACCACCGTCCAGCACACCTTCGCCGTCATCTACAACGCCGAGCGCGGCTTCGCCCGCGACGGCTCGCAGTTCGACCATCTGTTCGAGGACGGCGAGACCTTCGCCATCGGCAGCCTCGAGGGCGAATATCTCGCCACCCCCGGCCACACCCCGGCCTGCGGCTCCTACCGGATCGGCGACAACATCTTCGTCGGCGACACCCTCTTCATGCCCGACTACGGCACGGCGCGCTGCGACTTCCCCGGCGGCGACGCGCGCACCATGTACCGCTCGATCCGCCGCATCCTCGCCCATCACCCGCAGACCGTGCTCTGGATGTGCCACGACTACGGCGCCCCCGGCCGCGAGGAGTTCGCCTGGCGCACCACCGTCGGCGCGGAGCGCGAGCAGAACCCGCAGGTCAGGGATGGCATCTCCGAGGACGAGTTCGTCCGCCTGCGCGAGGCGCGCGACGCCACCCTCGGCACGCCGAAGCTCCTCATCCCCTCGATCCAGGTCAACATGCGCGCCGGCAACCTGCCGCCGCCCGAGGACAACGGCACCCGCTACCTCAAGGTCCCGGTCAACGTCATCGGGCGCAAGGACTGACCGTTTACCCGCCCCGCGGGTGGAATCCTTTACCGAAGCCCGCTAAGCAGGCGGCTCGGGAGGAACGGCCGTTGCGGAAACTCGCGATCCTGATCGGGCTTGTGGCGGCCGTCGCCGCCTGCAGCCGGGCGCCGGGCGGCGACACCCTCGCCTACGACCCGAACGAGCCGTTCAACCGCCAGGCGCATGCCTTCAACCGCGAGCTGGATGCCGCCGCCTTCGGCCCGGTCGCGCGCGCCTACGGCACGACGGTGCCGCAGGACGTCCGGCACAAGGCGGCGAACCTGCGCGACAACTGGCGCCTCCCCGGCCAGGTCATCCAGTACGGCCTGCAGGGCCGCGGCACCGCGGCGGCGAAGTCGACGACCCGCTTCGCGGTCAACACGCTGCTCGGCCTCGGCGGCCTCCTCGACATCGCGGCCGAGATGGGGCTGCCCTACGAGGAGACCGGCTTCGACGAGGTCTTCCACAGCTGGGGGATCCCCGAGGGCGGCTATCTCGAGCTGCCGGTCGGCGGGCCGGGCACCGAGCGCGACTGGACCGGCTATGCCTTCGACCAGCTGCTCGACCCGACCTGGTACGTGCTGCCGGTGGCGGCCTCGAACGCGCTCCTCGCGCTCGGCGGGCTCGACATCGTCAACGACCGCTACGAGCTCGACCCGGTGGTCGAGGCGCTGCTGCACGAATCCGCCGACAGCTACAGCGCCCAGCGCATCGCCTACCTGCAGAACAAGCAGGCGCGGCTCGCCGGCGGCACCGACATCGACGAGCTGGAGGACATCTATGCCGATCAGTGACACGATTTCCGATCGCGCGACCGGCAAAGGAAGGGCCGCCCCCTCCCCATCCGTCCCGCGCCGCAGCTTCCTCCTCGGCCTCGCCGCCCTCGGCCTCGCCGTCACCCTGGGCCGCCCGGCTTCGGCCGCCTCGACCGCACAGGCCGAGGCGCTGGTCGGCAAGCTCTCCGGCGAGCTGACCCAGATCGTCAACTCCGGCCGCGGCGAGGGGCAGGTCTACGCCGGCTTCGAGAGCCTGCTCGCGCGCTACGCCGACATGCCGGCGGTCTCGGCCAGCGTGCTCGGGCCGCCCTGGCGCGGCGCGACCCAGGCGCAGAAGCAGGCCTTCGTCGCCGCCTTCCAGCACTATCTCTCCCGCCGCTACGGCAAGCAGTTCCGCGAGTACCGCAACGCGCGGATCGAGATCACCGGCGCCCGCGACGGCGGCAAGGCCGGCGTCCTCGTCACGACGCGGGTGGTGCGGCCGGGCCAGGAGTCGATCGCGGTCGACTGGCAGATCAGCGACCGCAGCGGCAGCACCCGGGTCGTGAACCTCATCATCGAGGGCGTCTCGATGCTCGCCAGCGAGCGGGCGCAGGTCGGCGCCATGCTCGAGGCCCAGCGCGGCAGTATCGACGGCCTCATCGCCCAGCTCCGGGCGACGGGATAGAGGGGCGACTCCGCGTTCCAGGCGCGCCCTCCCCACGCGTCCCGCCCGAGGCCTTGGCCTCGGGCAGCGCCCGCCCCGCCCCAGGCGGGCGCTTCTCGCCCGCCGGGTCGGGCGCTGCCCT
>NZ_CALLYO010000196.1 GCF_937858865.1 uncultured Amaricoccus sp.
CGATGGCGTCGTCGCTGCCGTTGTCGATGCCGGCGCTCGCGCGACCCGCGGTCGTCGAGTTGGCCAGCGAGGCGAGGGTGATCGTCAGCGCCGTCGCGCTGCCTTTGGCGGGGGTCGCGGTGGCCATCAGCTTAGCGTCGCCCCCCAGTAGAGGAGCTCCACGCCAAGCCGCGCCTGGAGCTCGGCCAGAACTTGCGTCGCCTGCTGATCCAGCATCTCGACCCTCTGCTGATCGTTCAGCGCCGGATTGTCGGTGAAGCTGAAGACGCCCTCGATCACGGTCCCCGCCAGGATGGCGTTCTTCTCTGCCGTGCTGATCTGACCCGGGTCGTTGCCTTCGGTCATCACGGTCTTCGCGCGGCCCGACGCCACGAGCGCCGCCGCCCAGGAGACCCCGGCGAGATTGTTCCCTGCGGGCGTCGCCGCGTGCACGACGATGGTGTAGGAGCGCGAAACCGGGTCGCCGGCGAGGACATGCAGCCTGGCCATGCCGCCCTCAGGCTTCGGTTCCGGCGGCGGTGTTGCTGCCGGTGGTAGCGACGATGATCGTGGTCACACGAATAGCCTCCGATGAAGGTTCAGAAGCGCCGCAACCCCGAACGGGAGTTCGTCGAGCTTCTCGCCTGACGCTTCGCGGTTCTGGTACCAGTGGCCCACGAGCAAAAGGACGGCCTGCTGGACGTCCTCGTCCGCCGCGCCAACCACGAACTGCACCCGCACCGCGTTGATGGTCGCCATCGTCTCCGGCCAAACCGCACCCTCGGACAGCATCACCCACCCGCGGCGAGAAACCGTGTCAACACGGTAGTTCGCGGGGTCGACGGTCTGCTCCACGCCATCGGGGTCGTCGTACTTGATACTCGTCACGCTCGTGATCGGCCCGATTTCGAGGTCGATCTCGGCCGCATTCGCGGGGAAAGCGTCGAGCACCTGCTCCCAAGTCTGCGGAACGAAGGCGGTCCCGCACCACCGTTCGGCATACGCCGTGGCAGCGCGGATTTGCGCCTCGATCAGATCATCCTCCACGTCGGAGTCGATGCGGCTATTGGCGCGCGCCTGCTCGACGGTGACCAGGAGGGTCGGGTCGTCCACCCGCCGCAGGGTCATTTCAGCCTCGACAGCACGGGATAGAAATCCACCTCGGCCACCGAGCCGTCGCCATTGGTCAACCGCAGCATCCCATCTTCGGTGACGGTGCCCTCGATGACCGGAGCGCCGGGCCGGCCGGGGATGCCCTTGCCGGGCTCGCCGGGCTTCCCGCGCCCACCCTTCGAGGCGACGAGTTGCCACCCATCTCCCGGGCAGGGGCCGGGATCATCCATCTTCGCCACGAAGCCGGAGCCGTCCAGCGCCACCACGTCGAGACGACGGTATGCCTCTTCCGCCGACCAAGTGCCGCGGACAGTCATGCTCTCGCCCGGATCACCCTTGTCGCCTGGCGCGGCGAGGCAGGCCCAATCCTCGTGCGGCGGCTCCTTGCCGGTATCCCGCTGCGCCTGCCAGAGTGCGCCGCCGTGCCGCACCACATCGCCCTCCCGGTGCACATCATCGATCCATGCCTTCGCGACAGGAAGCCGACCCGGAGGGCCGCGCAGTTCGTCCTTCGTGGGCATCGCAGCAAGAACCCGCGCCACGATGGCGTCCTCGTCCGCGTCCTTCCCTGGCTCGGCCGGCGGGAGGGCCGCCACGGCCGCGGTCACGGCCTCAGCTACCGCCGCGCGCATTTCCTCAGGGTCGGCATCTTTGCCGGGCGCCGCTGGCGGCAAGGCCGACACAGCGCGCTCCACATGCTCAGCGATCAGCCGCTCGACCTCGTCCTGTCCCGGCAACGCATCCACGGCAGCCCGCACGGCGGCCTCAACCAGCGGCGCTACATCCGGGGGTGGTTCGATGCCTGCCACGGCCGCGCTCACGGCCTCCTGCACCATCCCAGCCACGTCGGGCAGCTCAGGCGCCTCCGGGATCTCCAGCTCATCGAGCGCGCGCCCGATGGCCTCGATCGAGGGCCGAAGTTCGGCGGCAACGTCCCGCGCCTCCACAGCCGCCAGTCGCGCTTCCAGAGCCTCAGCGACGAGCGCCGCGGTGACCGCTGGGTCGGCATCCTTCCCCGGCGCGCCGTCCTTCACCGCGGCCAGGCGCTCTTCCACCGACCGACGGACTTCGCTCTCCAGCGCGGCGCACCGAACCTCGGTCTCCACAAGGCGCGCGCTCAGGCCCGCGATGAGCGCGTCCGCCTTCTCCCGGTAGACCTCGAGCTGCCGCTCCGCGTCCGCGATGACCCGGCCAAGGGCGCGCTCCAGCGCCTCAGTGTAGGCGGTGGTCATAGAGGCGCCGGAGGATCGCGTCGGGATTGGCTCGTTCGGCATCCTCGGGCTCCTCGGCCTCGTCCGGGGCCGGAGGCGCGGGCGGGGCCGGGGTCGCCGGCTGGGCCACCTGGCCCTTCTCCCACGCGCTCAGCGGCACGTCCTGTTGCTGCACCCGCGGCTCCTCGCCGTAGCCGCCAGGAACCTTCGGAAGTTCCATCTGCGCGCGCGCCTCATCCGGCGCGAAGACCCCGCCCTGAACGCCGCGCGCAAGAGCCTCGATCCGATCCTTGAACGCCGAGCGCATCAGGGCATCCGTGTCGAACTCGACATATTCCTCCGGAACCCCACGAAGGCCGAACATCCGGCCGAAGGCTTCCTCGATATGGTTCAGGCAGAAGCCGAGGCCACTGGCCTTCCACGACTGCATGAGGCTTTCCGTCGATCCTTGCACCGGCCCGCCGAGGCCGAGAATATGGAGAGGCACGCGGTAGGCCAGCGCGATGTCTTGGTCGCTCTTCTTCAGCAACTCGGCTATCTCGGCGTCCTTCGCCGTCGTGGAGACAGTGACAGGCTTGAGCCCCCCCGTGAGGATCGGCGTCCCGCCCGCGCCCTCGCCGCGCGTCTGCTCGTTCCACCGCGCCCGGAGCTCGGCCGCTTGCGTCGCCGTGAGAACCTGATCTGTCGAGAGCATGATCGATGGGCGCGCCTGGTTGCTGAAGAAGGCGATCTGCTGTTGCAGAGCCGCATTCCCCATGGCCTCGGACAGGGCCGCGGCAAGCAGCGGCGTCTCGCCCTTCAGCGGGTGGCGCGGCGTGTGGAGCCGGACGTGCATCACGTCCCGGGCCGGAACCGCTGCCAGTGCGCCTAGGCGGGAGTCGATGATCTCGTTACCGCCGAGCGCGTAGAAGATTGAGCCGTCCTCTGCGACGCGCGGGGAGCACGAGCGCGACTGCATCAGGTGCATCTCGGCGATCTCGAATCGATCGTTCCGGATGGCCAGTGCGTAGGCGTTGCCATCTGCATAGAGGCTGCGGGTCAAGTTCAGCAGGAAGTCAGAAATCGACTGGTAGTCGTTCGGCTTCCTGAGAATGCGCGCCAGAGCCGAGGTCGTGACACGCTCCCGGCCGCCGTCCGACTTAAGCCGCCAGTGGTCGCCGGGACACATGGCCGTGGTCTGAGAATAGGCCGCGATGCACGCTTCGACCATCGCCGAAGCGCCGGAGTAGGGTCGCGGGTTCTGGCCCATCTGCCAGAAGTTCCACGGCGTGCCAGCCGGCAGCCAGCCGTCGCCCGTGAAATAGGGGCCGGGGTGAAATTCCCCCTCGGCCCCCTTCCCGACGAAGGCGCCCTTGACGCGCGACCACAGGCCCAAGTCAGTCCGCCTTCACCTGACGCGTGCGATAGGCCCGCTTCGGTTTCTCTGCCGTCATCTCGCGCGTGCGATAGGCGGCGATCTCCTCGGCGGACACCATCCGCGAGCGGGGGCCGTGCGGCTTGTAGGCCACCGCACGGCCGTCCTTGTGCCGAAGGATGCCGGCATCGTCCGGGGCTATCTCGAGCGGATCGCCCACGGCGCCATCCTCCATCACGTACCAGGTCTCACTCATCGGAGACCGTGATCCGGAAGGAGCCGTTCTTGCTCGCGCCGGCCTGCGCCAGCACTATCTTGACGCGATCCCGGCCGAGCGCGATCCGGTCGTTCACCGCCGTTCCGGACCCCGCGTAGAGCGAGGCGACGCCGGCCGTCGAGCACGTAGCCGCGCGCGGGCGCACGGTCTCCGAGGCATTGACGTTGGTGTCGGTCCAGATGTTCTCGCCGGTCACATCCGACGTGATCGTGAAGTCGACGCCATCGGTGTAGGGGTTGCTGCCGGCCTTCACGTACTCGACGGACTCGATGAAGCCCGAGAGCCAGGGCGAGTAGTGCGTGCCGACCTGGCCCGACGTCGAGGGCGCGTCGATGACATGGGTGCGAACGGTCATGACTCAGCCCTCGATCAGGAAGTGGAGGGTGCCGGACTTCGACACGCCGCCGTCCGCGACCACGATCTTGAGCCGGTCGCCGCCGATGGCGATGCGGCCCTGCACCGCGGTGCCGCCGCTCGCATAGAGCGACGCCGCGCCCGCCGTGGTGTGCGTCGCGGCGCGCGGATACCGCGATGCCGAGGCGTTGACGGCCTCCTCCGACCAGACGGTCTCGCCGGTCGTCTCGTTCGTGACGACGAAATCGACGCCATCGGCGAAGTCCGTCTTCACGTAGCGGACGGAGACGAGATGCCCGAAGATCTTCGGGGTGTAGACTTCCGCATCGCCGTCGGCGTCAACGGTGATAGGGATCGAAAATCTCCGAACCGTCATTTGGTTTCGCTCCTGATTGGAGGGTTTCCCGCACTCGCGCGGACAAGGTGAACCGCGGGTTTCCCGCCGCGCCGGGCTACAGCAGCAGCCCGATGGACCGCGCGTAGTCGATTGGGTCTTTCGCGTTCGTGGTCTGGTTGCAGGGCGCGCAGAGGTATTGGAGGTTTGACCGCCCGTTCGACCCACCCCGCGCGAGCGGCATGATGTGATCGACGTGCCTCTTCGCCTCCATGCCGCCCGGCTTCTCCGTTGCCGAATCCGCCTTTTCTCAGCGTCCAACCCCGCCGCATTGCGCGCGCGCATGATCGCCCACTGGCACTCGACGC
>NZ_CALLYO010000197.1 GCF_937858865.1 uncultured Amaricoccus sp.
GCTTGAATCACAGAACACCCCAAACGGGAATCCCGTTTATGGGTTCACGACCTAGCGCCGCTCCGAGAACCGGCGGAACGGGCAAGACCGTTCCGCCGCACGCAACACGCGCACCTGCGCCAGCAAAGGGGACCTCCATGCCCGCTTTCACGAAATCCCTCTTCGGCCAGGTCATGGTCGCCCTGATCCTCGGCGTCGTCGCCGGCGTCCTGTGGCCCGACTTCGCCGCACAGATGAAGCCGTTCGGCGACGGTTTCATCAAGCTCATCAAGATGATCATCGCGCCGCTCGTCTTCGGCGTCGTCGTGCACGGCATCGCCTCGGCGGGCGATCTCAAGAAGGTCGGCCGCGTCGGCGTGAAGTCGATCGTCTACTTCGAGGTGGTCACCACCATCGCCCTCGTCCTCGGCATCATCGTCGCCTACGTCTTCGGACCCGGGCACGGCATGAACGTCAACACGGCGACCCTCGATGCCAGCGCCATGTCGACCTACGTCGAGCGCACCCACCAGATGCACGGCGCCGTCGACTTCCTGCTCGCCATCATCCCCTCGACCTTCGTCGGCGCCTTCGCCAACGGCGACATCCTGCAGGTGCTGGTGATCGCGGTCCTCTTCGGCGCCGCCCTCTCGCTGATCGGCGAGCGCGCCCAGCCCGTCACCCACCTGATCGAGCTGGTGACCGAGGTCCTCTTCAAGATCATCGGCTTCATCATCCGCCTGGCGCCGCTCGGCGTCTTCGGCGCCATCGCCTACACCGTCGGCGCCTACGGGGTCGGCTCGCTGCAGCAGCTCGGCATGCTCGTCCTGCTCTACTACGTCACCGTGGTCTTCTTCGTCCTCGTCATCCTCGGCGGCATCCTGCGCCTCGCCGGCTTCTCGATCCTCAAGTTCCTCCGCTACCTCCGCGAGGAGCTGATGATCGTGCTCGGCACCGCCTCCTCCGACAGCGTGCTGCCGCAGATCATGCGCAAGCTCGAGCACATGGGGATCAAGGACTCGACCGTCGGCCTCGTCATCCCGACCGGCTACTCCTTCAACCTCGACGCCTTCTCGATCTACCTGACGCTCGCCACCGTCTTCATCGCCCAGGCGACGAACACCCCGCTCGCCTTCGGCGACCTGCTGCTCATCCTCGGCGTCGCGCTCCTCACCTCCAAGGGCGCCCACGGCGTCCCGGGCTCGGCGATCGTCGTCCTCGCCGCCACCCTCTCGGCGGTGCCGGTGATCCCGGTGATCGGCCTCGTGCTGGTGCTCTCGGTCGACTGGTTCATGGGCATGGCCCGCGCCCTCGGCAACCTGATCGGCAACTGCGTCGCCACCGTCGTTATCGCCGCCTGGGAAGGCGACATCGACCGCGCCCGCGCCCACCGCGTCCTCGACGGCACCGCCGAGGACGAGGCGGCGCTCTTCAACCCCGAGCCGGAGCCCGAGCTCCCCGCCGCCTGAGCCCCGCCCCAAGCGAAGGGCCGCGCCCCCACCCGGGAGCGCGGCCCTCTCTCGTCGCGGCGCCGGAAAGTGTCAGACGCTCTCCTCGATCCAGCCCTTGAGCGAGGCCTTCGGCGCCGCCCCGGTCCGGTTCGAGATCACCTCGCCGCCCTTGAACATGAAGAGCGCCGGGATGCCGCGCACGCCGTACTGCGCCGGCAGCTCCGGGTTCTCGTCCACGTTCACCTTGGCCACGATCAGCTTGCCGGCATATTCCTCGGCCAGCTCCTCGAGCGCCGGCCCGATCATCTTGCACGGACCGCACCACTCGGCCCAGAAATCCACCAGCACCGGCACAGACGCGTCGAGCACCTCGCCCTGGAACGTCTCGTCCGTGACCTTCACCGTCGCCATCGCCTGGCCTCCACCTGATCCGAAGTCGCGGTTAACCTAGGAGGGCCCCGGGGGCCGGTCAAGAACGCCCCGCGGCGGCGCGCAAGCCGGCTTGAGTTCGCCGGGACGCTCGCCTAGACCCAAGCATCACCCGAGCAAGCCGGCGAGGAAACCATGGACGCCCCGAGGATCGACAAGCGCACCCTTCCAAGCCGCCACGTCACCGAGGGACCGGAGCGCGCGCCGCACCGCAGCTACTACTACGCCATGGGCCTCTCGGAGGCCGAGATCCACCAGCCCTTCGTCGGCGTCGCCACCTGCTGGAACGAGGCGGCGCCCTGCAACATCGCGCTGAACCGCCAGGCCCAGGCGGTGAAGCTCGGCGTCAAGCAGGCCCTCGGCACCCCGCGCGAGTTCACCACCATCACCGTCACCGACGGCATCGCCATGGGCCACGAGGGCATGCGCTCCTCGCTCGCCTCCCGCGACGCCATCGCCGACACCGTCGAGCTCACCATGCGCGGCCACTGCTACGACGCCATCGTCGGCCTCGCCGGCTGCGACAAGTCGCTCCCCGGCATGATGATGGCCATGGTCCGGCTGAACGTCCCCTCGGTCTTCATCTACGGCGGCTCCATCCTGCCGGGCCGCGCCCCCGCAGGCTCCGCCGTCCCCGAGGACTTCGCCAACCGCGACCTCACCGTGCAGGACATGTTCGAGGCCGTCGGCCGCCACCAGAACGGCACCCTCGGCAACGCCGCCCTCGAGATCCTCGAGCGCATCGCCTGCCCCTCGGCCGGCGCCTGCGGCGGCCAGTTCACCGCCAACACCATGGCCTGCGTCTCCGAGGCGATCGGCCTCGCGCTCCTCAACTCCTCCGGCGCCCCCGCCCCCTACGAGAGCCGCGACCAGTACGCCACCGCCAGCGGCATCGCGGTGATGAAGCTGCTCGAGAAGAACATCCGCGCCCGCGACGTCGTCACCCGCAAGAGCCTCGAGAACGCCGCCCGCGTCGTCGCCTGCACCGGCGGCTCCACCAACGGCGGCCTGCACCTCCCCGCCATCGCCCACGAGGCCGGCATCGAGTTCACTCTCCAGGACGTCTGCGACATCTTCCACGACACCCCCTACTTCGTCGACCTGAAGCCGGGCGGAAAGTACGTCGCCAAGGACCTCTACGAGGCCGGCGGCGTGCCGGTGGTGATGAAGGAGCTGATGCGCGCCGGGCTCCTCCACACCGACTGCATGACCGCGAGCGGCCGCACCATCGGCGAGGAGCTCGACGACATCCGCGGCGAGGCCGACGGCCGGGTCATCTACCCGATCGACAAGCCGATCACGAAGACCGGCGGCGTCGTCGGCCTGATCGGCAACCTCGCCCCCGAGGGCGCCATCGTGAAGGTCGCCGGCATGTCCGAGGCCGAGCAGGTCTTCACCGGCCCGGCCCGGGTCTTCGAATGCGAGGAGGACGCCTTCGCCGCGGTGCAGAAGCGCGCCTACGACGTGGGCGACGTCATCGTCATCCGCAACGAGGGCCCGAGGGGCGGCCCCGGCATGCGCGAGATGCTCTCGACCACCGCTGCCCTCTCCGGCCAGGGCATGGGCAAGAAGGTCGCCCTCATCACCGACGGCCGCTTCTCCGGCGCCACCCGCGGCTTCTGCGTCGGCCACGTCGGCCCCGAGGCGGCACTCGGCGGCCCGATCGCGCTGCTGCGCGACGGCGACGTCATCACCCTCGACGCCGTCAAGGGCACGATCAGCGTCGATCTCACCGACGCCGAGCTCGAGGCCCGCCGCAAGGACTGGACGGGCCCCCGCCCGACCATCTACGGCGCCGGCGCGCTCTGGAAGTACGCCCAGCTCGTCGGCCCGACCCGGTTCGGCGCCGTCACCCACCCCGGCGCCCGGGACGAGCGGCACGTCTATGCCGACCTCTGACCGGCGCCGCGCCCCCGCCCTCGCCCCGGCCCTCGTCGCCGCCGGCCTCCTCGCGCTCGCGGCCTGCGACCCCGCCGCCATGGGCCAGGGCGCCACGCCCAGCCGCGCCAACCTCAACGTCGCCGGCCGCGTGGTCACCATCGCGCCCCCGCCCGGCTTCTGCATCGACCCCGACAGCGTCAGCTCCGGCGCCGACGGCGCCTTCGTGCTGATGAGCGACTGCGGCCCGGCGGACGGCACCCAGGGCCGACGCCGGCCGGTCGGCGCCGCCATGACGGCCAGCGTCTCCACCGGCGGCTTCGCCGGCGAGGGCGACACCGCCGCCGGCTCGCTCGCCGATCTGCAGGCCTTCGCCGACACCCGCGAGGGCCGCACCGTCCTCGGCCGCAGCGGCCAGCCCGAGCGGGTGCGCATCCTCAACAGCCAGCTCCGGGGCGACGTCCTCTACGTCCTCGTCGAGGACCGCGGGGCGCAGCCCATCGCCGGCATCGAGCGGCAGTTCTGGCGCGCCTTCCTCGAGGTCAACGGCCGGCTCGTCGCCCTCTCCGTCCTCGGCTTCGAGGGCGCGGGCCTCGGCCCGCAGGACGCGCTCGACCAGCTCGCCGCCCTCGCCCGCGCCACCCAGGCCGCCAACCCGCGCGGATGACCGCCCGCCCCGAGCCGCCGCCCGGCAGCTATCTCCGCGAGGGCCAGGGGCTCGAGTTCGACCGCGTCTCCTTCTTCACCGACGCGGTCTACGCCATCGCCATGACCCTGCTCGTGGTCGAGCTCCACGTCCCGAGGTCGCCACGACCGGCGTCGTCCGAGACCCTGCGGGATCTCTGCGGAACGCTCGGGTCACCGGATTTGGCCGTCGACAAATCCGGCAGCGGCATCGATCACCGCAGGCGGCCACCGATGCGCAGGACGTTCTCCTCGACGAGCGCCGCGACCTGCTCGACATACCCGGGCACGATCCCGGGCAGCGCGACGACCTGCCGCGTCACCGGCACGCGATTCGCGACGATCCGGTCGATCAGCTCGGCGACGCGAGCGCGGACGTCGGCCGGGCGGAACCCGGCCGCGGCGGAGATGGTATCCCAGTGCCGGGCCGCGACGTCGCCAGGCTTGCGCTTCCTGCCGGCGAGCTTCTGCGCGAAGAAGGGGTTCACCTGTTCCCATGGCAGGACGCTCGACACGTCGTAGAGCGGCGCGAGCCGCGGTCGGCCCGAGACAGGCAGCACCAGCGCGTAATTCTTCGCATGCGCGTCGGCGTTGGCGACCAGGATGTTGAAGATCACCTGGTCGAGGAGCGCGAGCGCATCGGCGGGTGGCAGCGCGCGCCCGGTCTTGAGAAGCGCCTCGAGGGTGAGGCCCGGGATCGTGCCGACCTCGTACTTCAAGCCCGGCGGCAGCGCGTTCGCCTGGGCGAAGTCCTCCTGGTGGAGCCGGATGATCCGGCCGGTCCTGCCGATGCGGCGATCGTAGCGCAGCACGCAGATCGCCTGGCGCCGTCCTGCCGCGAGCGCCGTGACCGAGACGGCTTCGATTCCGGCGGCGCGCGCCAGGCGCAGGCAGTAGACCTCGTTCTCGACGATACCGGGCAGGGATGGATTGTCCGGCTTGACGATGACGGTCGAGGGCGCGCCCTGGCGGGGGATGGCGAGCATGTCGCCGTCGCCCGGCAGGCGCAGCACCGCCCGGCCGTCGCGATCGAGCACGGCGAGCGCCGACTTTCTCTGCCCGCCGGCCAGGGACTGGCGGACGCCGTCCTCTCCGGCGAGGAACGGCCGGCGGCCGAGATCGTCGAAGTGGCGTTCGAGGGCGGCCGCTTCGTCCGGCGTGCCGTAGAACTCGGTCAGGGGAGTGTAGGTCCCTGCCGCCGGATCGCTCGGCGCCCCGAAAGACAGGGCGCCGGCGGTATCCCCGCCGATCTCCCGCAGGATGGCGAGCGCGTCGGAACGGTCGAGCCCGAGCGAGCGGGCCACCTGGACGAGCTGCTGCTCCTCGGGCAGCAGGTTGGCGAGCCAGGGCTCGACAACGTCCCTCGCGTGCTGCCCCGGCCGCAGCGGGATCGTCAGCGACAGCGGGAAGGCCCCCCGGGTCGCCAGCCAGTCCGGCGTATAGGCGAAGGAGAGTGCTCCGTCCTCGGCAACCTGGACGTCGCCGAGGTGAAGGGCGTCGAGGTAGACCGGAACCCTCGCGGCGAAGGTTCCGTCAGCCGGCGCCACACCCTCGATCCTCCCCGCGTCCGCTTCCCCGGTCATTCGTACTCACCGAGATCGTAGCCTTCGGACCCGGGGCGCGGGGCCTCCTCGCCTTCGCCAGCCCGGCCCTCCGCGGGGGAGCCGAACAGCGCGGCCGGCACCTGGCGGAGCGCTGCGGCGATCCTTGCGAGCGTGGTGAGGCGCGCGTCCCGCCTGCCGGTCTCGATCTGCGACAGGGCGCCGATGCTGATCCCGGTCAGCCGCGCGAGCTGCTGCAGGCTCAGTCCGGCGGCGAGGCGCGCCTCGCGAATCCGGGAGCCGACCTCGACCAGGATCGGCTCCCTGTGTTTCGCGCCCATGGCTGACTCCTCTTTACCGTTTTCAGTAAATAATCGCGCGGCGTTCCTCATGCAAGCGCGCTTTTCACTCAAACGGTAAAATAGCCCGCGGCCCCGTGCCTCCCCGCAAACATTTTTTCGAGAACGGTAAGGGCCGGGACTCGCGGGCCGAGGCCCGCTTCGGTCGGAAGCGAGGCCGCTCGGGCGGCGGTCCTCCGGGAGGGCCGCTCCTATGAGGCGGGGGCTTCTCGCTCGCCGGGTCGGACGCCGCCCCTTCTCCCCGAAACGAAAGCGGCCTCCCCGAGGGGAGGCCGCCAGGCCTTCATCCGATGGCAGCAGGCTCAGTTGCGGTTGCCGAAGAGCTGCAGCAGCATCATGAACATGTTGATGAAGTTCAGGTAGAGCGACAGCGCGCCCATGATCGCCGCCTTGCCGACGAACTCCTCGCCCTCGGCCGCCCGGAGCTGCAGGTACATCGACTTGATCCGCTGCGTGTCATAGGCGGTCAGCCCGGCGAAGATCAGCACGCCGATCGCCGACACCGCGAAGGACAGCCCCGGCGAGGCGAGCCAGATGTTGACCAGCATCGCGAGGATGAGGCCGATCACGCCCATGATGAGGAACGACCCCCAGGCGGAGATGTCCTTCTTCGTGGTGTAGCCCCACAGGCTCAGGGCCGCGAAGGCGATGGCGGTGATCAGGAAGACCTGCGCGATCGAGGCGGCGGTGAAGGTCAGGAAGATCGAGCTGATCGAGATGCCCATCACCGCCGAGAAGGCGTAGAAGACCAGCTGCGCCGTCGCCGCCGACATCCGGTTGATGCCCGCGCTCAGGCCGAAGACGAAGGCCAGCGGCGCGAAGATCACCACCCACTTCAGCGGCGAGGCGAAGATCGCCGCGCCGAAGGCGGTCAGATACTTGTCGATCCCGATCTGGTAGGCGGTGGGCTCGGTGGTCACGGACAGCCCGGCCACGGCCCAGGCGGCGAGCGCGGTGATGAGCATGCCCACGGACATCGTGCCGTAGACCTTGTTCATGTGCGCGCGCAGGCCTTCGTCGATCTGCGCGGTGCGAACGCCGGCGCCAGCCTGACGAACAGTCCCGTAATCGGCCATGGATCTCCTCCGTTGAACCCCGCCCCGGACCTTGCGACCCAGGGGTTTCCTTGCGGATATCGTGCGCAACGGGCGGCATTTCAACCGCGCGGCGCCCCGCTCCCGGCAAATTATATGTCGGGAATTCGGGGCTTTGTCACCCGCCCGCGACCGCCGCACGCGGGATATTGACCATCCCCCGCCTCGCCGCCGAGGCTGGAGGCCGAATCGGACCCCGACAGGGACGGCGCATGACCCCTTCCTCGCCCGCACCCGGCGGCTTCCGCCGCCTCGCCCTCGCGCTCGCCGCGCTGCTCCTGCTGGCCGGCGCCGCCGCGGCCCCGGCCGCCGCCGCGGTGCGCATCCTCGCCTTCGGCGATTCGCTCACCGCCGGCTCCGGCCTGCCCCCCGCCCAGGGCTTCACCGCGCAGCTCGAGGCCTGGCTGCACGCCCACGGCGCCCCCGACGCCACCGTCGCCAACGCCGGCGTCCCCGGCGAGACCACCGGCGAGGGGCTCGCCCGCATCTCTCGCACCCTCGGCCCGCCCGGCGACCCCCGCTTCGACGCCGTCATCGTCGAGCTCGGCGGCAACGACATGCTGGACCGCCTCGATCTCGCCGACATGCGCCGCAACCTCGACGGCATCCTGACCGAGATCGGCCGCCGCGACCTGCCGGTCCTCCTCGCCGGCCTGCCGGCGTCGCCCACCTACCCCGCCGCCTGGCGCCGCGAGTTCAAGGCCACCTACCGCGACCTCGCCCGCCGCCACGGCGCCATCTACGTCAGCTCCTTCTTCGCCGGCATGGCCGAGGGCCGCAGCGTCCCCGAGATCATGGCGCTCTTCCAGCCGGACGGCCTGCACCCGAACGCGGCCGGCGTCGCGGCCATCGTCGAGGGCATCGGCCCCGCGGTCCTGAAGCTCGTCGAACGCGCGCGCCCGATGACACGATGATCCGCGCCTTCGCCGCCCTCGCCCTGCCCGAGCCGGTGCGCTTCGAGCTCATGCTGGTGCAGCAGGGCCTGCCGGTGCCGCGCCCGATCCCGGCCGAGAGCCTGCACCTCACCCTCGTCTTCCTCGGCGAGCTGCCCGAGCCCCGCCTCGACGACGTCCACCTCGCCTTCCGCGCCGTCTCCGCGCCCGGCTTCGAGGTGGCGCTCGCCGGCCTCGGCCTCTTCGGCGGCGCCCGCCCGCGCCTCGTCTACGCCGCCGTCGCCGCCAACCCGGCGCTCGAGCGGCTCCAGGCCAAGCTCGAGACCGCCGCCCGCGGCGCCGGCGTGGCCCTGGCCGGCCGGCGCTTCGTGCCGCACGTCACCCTCGCGCGCCTGCCCGAGCGGTTCGCCGAGCGCGACCGCCTCGAGCGGGCGGTCGCGGCGCGCGGCGCCTGGACCGCCCCGCGCTTCGCGGCCGCGGACTTCCGCCTCTACCGCTCGCACCTCGGCGGCGAGAGCCCGCTCTACGAGGAACTGGCCCGCTACCCGCTCGGCTGACGGCTCACCAGAG
>NZ_CALLYO010000198.1 GCF_937858865.1 uncultured Amaricoccus sp.
TTGGCTCCGGCGGCAGGATTCGAACCTGCGACCAATTGATTAACAGTCAACTGCTCTACCACTGAGCTACGCCGGACCATGGGCCTTCGCGGGCGCCGAGCCTATAGCAAAGCCGATTCTGGCCGTCCAGCCGGATTCGCGCCCGCAGGCCGTGCGGCGAGAAAGCTTGCAAATGTCGGCGCCGTAGCCAGATCCTCCGCGGAGAGCCATGCGCAGATCGATCGAAAGAGCCGGCGGCGGGCGGGAGGGGCTGCCCTCCCGGCGGAGCGATGTCGCGAGATTTCTCGCCGAGGCGCGGCGGCGGCCGGCGGAGGCGGGGCGGGGGCGGCTCATCTTCGCGCTCGATGCCACCATGAGCCGGCAGCCGACCTGGGATCTCGCCTGTGAGCTGCAGGGAGCGATGTTCGATGCGGCGGCGACGGTGGGCGGGCTCGAGGTGCAGCTGGTCTACTTTCGCGGGCATGGGGAGGCGCGGGCCTCGGGGTTCGTCGCGGAGGCGGCGGGGCTCAAGCAGTTGATGACGGGGATCGCCTGCCACGGTGGGCTCACCCAGATCGGGCGGGTGCTCGAGCATGCCGAGCGGACGGCGGCGAAGGCGCCGGTCGCGGCGCTGGTCTACGTGGGCGACGCCATGGAGGAGAATGTCGACCGGCTGTGCCAGACCGCGGGGGCGCTGGGGCTGCGCAATACCCGCGCCTTCATGTTCCATGAGGGGAGCGATGCGACCGCGGGGCGGGCCTTCCGCGAGATCGCCAGGCTGACGGGGGGAGCGTATCTGCCGTTCGATGCCCGGGCGGCAGGCGAGCTGCGCGCGCTGCTCGCGGCGGTGGGCGCCTATGCGGCCGGGGGGAAGCCGGCGCTGGAGGCGATGCAGGGGCGGGCTGCGCGGCGGCTTCTGGCGGACATGCGCGGATGAGGAAGAGGCGATGAGCCCGCTGGTCTGGGGGGTGCTGATCCTCGCCGGCGCGGGCGCTCTCTGGGGGGTGGCGCGGATCCTCGTCAGCCTGCCGCCGCGGCGGGCGCTGGCGGTGGTGGTGCTGGCGGCGGCGGCCGGGCTTGCGGCGGTGCGGCTCGTTCCGCTGGCGCTGGCAGTCGCGGCGCTCGGGCTGGGGCTCTGGCGGAGCGCGGCGCGGGTGCCGAGCCCGGGCCAGCAGTCGGAGGTCGAGACCGCGGCGCTGCGCATGACGCTCGACCACGACAGCGGGCAGATGGACGGGGAGGTGACGGCCGGGGCCTTTCGTGGAGCCCGCCTCTCGGAGCTGTCGCCGGAGGAACTCGACCGGCTGATGGCCGAGCTGGAGGCCGGGGGGGACGATGACAGCCGGGCGCTGCTCCTGGCCTGGCTCGAGCGGCAGGGTCACGGCCGGGCGGCCGGGAGCGGGGCGCCGCCTCCGCCCGATTCCGCGACGATGACGGTCGCGGAGGCCTATCGCGTCCTCGGGCTTGCCGAGGGGGCGAGCCTCGAGGAGGTGCGCGCCGCGCACAGCCGGCTGATCCGGCGGGTGCATCCGGATCTCGGCGGGAGCAGCGCCCTCGCGGCGATGATCAATGCCGCGAAGGAGGTGCTGGATCCGCGGTGAGGCAAGGGGTCCGCACAGTGCGGACTTTTGCCAACTTGCTGAAATGAAAGGATAACGCGCGGGGCGTTAACCACCTTTCAATCAAGGTTAATCCGCGCGCGCCTATCCGGCCGCCGCCATCGCCGGGCGGATCCGCTTCTCGATCACGTCGGGGCTGAGCGGGCCGGGGAAGCGCAGGAGGATCCTGCCGTCCGGGCCGACCACGAAGGTCTCGGGCACGCCGTAGATGCCCCAGTCGAGCCCGGTCCGGCCGCTCTCGTCGGCGCCGATCCGGGCGTAGGGGTCGCCGAGTTCGTCGAGGAAGCCGAGCGCCTTGTCGGGGGCGTCCTTGTAGTTGATGCCGATGACCGGCACGCCCTCGCCGGCGAGCGCGCTCAGGAGCGGGTGCTCGACCCGGCAGGGGCCGCACCAGCTGGCCCAGAAGTTGACCAGCTTCACGCCGGGGGCGGCCAGGTCGGCGTCGGTCGGGGGGGGATCGTCGCGCAGCGCCACCAGGCGGCCGAGCTCGGGGGCGGCCTTGCCGACCAGCGCGCTCGGCAGCTCGTTCGGCGCCTCGCGGCGCAGCGCCACGAAGGCCATGGCGGCGAAGCCGAGGAAGATGAGCGGCGGCAGCAGCATGAGAAGGTTACGTCCCGGCCTGGCCATCGCCTCTCCTTCCCCCGACCCTTGCCTCGACCTCGGCGAGCCGCCGGCGCACCCGCGCCGCGCGCTCCCAAGATACCGCCACGATGAGGGCGATCAGCGCCAGCGTCACGGCATAGGCGCCGAGCACGGTGCCGGCATAGCGGGCGAGATCGGGCATCATCCCCGCGCCTCGAGCGCTTCCAGCGCCCGCAGCCGCCGCAGCCGGATCTCGGTGCGGGTCCTGACCAGCACCAGGCTGACGAAGAGCAGCACGAAGCCCGCCATGCAGACGACGAGCGGCCACCAGAAGACGTCGGACACGTTCTCGCGCGCGTCGAGCGAGAGCGAGGGTCCCTGGTGCAGCCCCTGGCTCCAGAAGAAGACGGCGTAGCGTGAGAGGAGCGCGAAGACCGAGCCGACGAGGCAGACGATGGCGGTGAGATCGGCCGCCTTGTCGGGCTCGTCCACCGCCTCCCAGAGGGCGATGTAGCCGAGGTAGAAGAGGAAGAGCACGAAGAAGGAGGTGAGCCGCGGGTCCCAGGCCCACCAGGTCCCCCACATCGGCTGGCCCCAGATGGCGCCGGTGGCGAGCGCGATCAGCGTCATCGTGGCGCCGACCGGCGCCGCGGCGCGGGCGGCAAGCGCCGAGACGTGATGGCGGCGGATGAACCAGACCAGTGAGGCGACGAGCATCATCAGCCAGGCGTTGATCGCCATCAGGGCGGCGGGGACGTGGATGAAGAGGATCTTCACCGTCGCGCCCTGCTGGTAGTCGTCCGGAGTCAGGAAGAACCCCCAGGCAAGCCCGCCGCCGAGCAGGAGCCCGGTCAGCGCCCAGAGCACCGGCAGCGCCGGCGTGGTGAGCCGCATGAATTCGGCCGGGTTGGAGTAGCGCCAGAGGGACATGGAAGGGTTCTAGATGCGCCTGCCGGCCGGTGCAATCGGCGAGGGCGCGCCGCCGATCAGCATTGTGCGAGGAGTTGCGCAGAAATGCGGCGGCACGCTTGGCGCAGGACTCCAGGATATGTTAACAGAGGCTCGAAGCCGACGTCTCGATCGGTCGACAGGCCAAGTAACCAGAGCATGAAGGAGTCCGACATGACCCCCTGGACCAGACGCAGCCTTCTGGTCGCCGCGGCGAGCGGCGGGCTCGTCGCCTGCACCACCAACCCCTCCGGGGCGGGGTTGAGCGCACGCGACAAGATCGATCGCGACGTCGACGCGGCGCTGGCGGATCTCTATTCCAACGTGCCCGGCGCCGCCGAGCTCGGTGCCAGCGCCCAGGGCATCCTCGTCATCCCGAAAATCCGCAAGGCGGGTTTCTTCGCCTCGGGCTCCTACGGCGAGGGGGCGCTGATGATCGGCCCGGCCAAGGTCGACTATTATTCGCTCTCCTCGCTCGGCATCGGGCTGACCTTCGGCGCCAGCGAGTTCAACCAGGCACTCTTCTTCATGACGCCGCAGGCGCTGCAGGACTTCCGCGTCGCCGACGGCTGGGAACTCGGCGCCGACGCCGCGGTGGTGGTGCGCAGCGACGGGGCGGCGGCCGGCCTCGCCTCGACCCAGATCAACCGGCCGATCACCGAGGTGATCTTCGGTCAGAAGGGCCTGATCGCCGACGCGAGCCTCGCCGGCGCCAAGTACAGCCGCATCATCCGCTGAGCGCCGCGGCCGGTCTGCCGGCCGCGGGCCTGAGCCGGGTCACTCCGAGCGCGCCCGCCCGCGCGAGGCTCGGGTCTAGCGACATCGGCACGTATTCCGACCGCCGCCAGATCGCCGCCAGATCGTCGTAGTGGCGCGAGAGCAGGTGCCCGCTCTCGCCGGTCGCGATGATGAAGACGCTCGAGTCGGGGTCGGAGAAGTCGTAGACAGCGCGGAAGCCCGCCGCGTGCACGTTGAGATAGGGCTCCGGCCCGTTCCCCGGCATCTGCCCGCGCAGCAGCGTCTGGTCGCCGCCGGGCGTCGACTGGCGGATGTTGACGAGATGGCGCAGCACCGGCACGTGCCCGAGCGTCTGGTGCAGATGCAGCGCCTGGTGTGCGTCTCCCCAGCGCCAGCTCTCGAGCCGGGCCCCGAAGCGCTCCTCGAGCTCGAGGAGCGCCGCGTCGAGCGAGAGGCGCGCCATCTCGGTGCAGCTCTCCTTTGCCGTCGTCTGCTTCACGTCGCACCAGGCCGCGGCGCCGTCCACGTCACGGAAGACCCGCTCGATGAAGACGGGATCGGGCGCCGGCAACAGCTGCTGCAGCGGGCCGAGTTCGTCCTGCACCAGGCGATGCTGCAGAGCGCGCACCCAGGCGGCGTAGATCAGCGGCTCGGGATCGTGCTCGCTCATCGCCCCGTTCCAGTCGGCCAGCCGCTCGAGCGCCACCTGCCGCCGCCGCTCGGCGGTGCCGGAGGCGGCTGGCTCGCCCGAGTACCAGAGATCGCGCGCGATGAGCGGCAGCAGCACCCGCGCCGCCTCGGAGACAGTGTCGGTCTGGATCTCGACGAAGCTTTCGAGCGAGTGGTAGCGCCGGTCGCCGAGCAGCTTGCCTGCGCGGATGATGCGATAGCTGTCGCCCCAGTCGAAGCTCAGGTGGTCGGGGAAGGCCGCGTCCGTCACCCGGTTGTTGGTGTTGACGACGATGCCGCTCGGCGGGTCGACGACCCAGGGGTTGGCCTCGAACGGGCGCATCCCCTGCCAGTCGTTGACCGCGAGCCAGCCCGGCGCCGGGATGCGCCCCTGGCTGGTGTGCCCGGCGAGGCGGGCCGGCGCGGCGCCGGCCATCTGCAGCGCGACCGACTCGTGGTCGGCCATGGTCACGTTGAGCGAGGGGGCGAGATGATCGCGCGTCGCCTCGCGCCCGTCCTGGACCGAGTGCGCCCGCATCAGCGCGATCGCCGCGCTGACCGAGCGGTCGCGCGGCGTCAGCGCCGTCCAGGCCAGCACCGCGACGTGCCCGGGCGGGGTGACCGCCGCAGCACCGAAGCTGTCGCCGGGGATGACCGGACCGTGCCGGGTCCAGCGCAGGGTGACGCGGACCGGGTCGGCGCCGCGGATGCCGATCACCGCCTCGCGGGTCTCGAAGCGGCGGAAGCCGGCGGGGGTCAGGTATTCGTCCGGGTTCTCCGGGTTAAGCCGCTCGATGTAGACGTCCTGGTCGTCGAGGTAGCTCGAGGTCAGCCCCCAGCCGAGATCGGCGTTGCGCCCGGCGAGGACGGCCGGGATGCCGGGGATCGTCGCGCCCATCACCGGCCCCTCGGCGAGGTCCATCCGCGCCAGCATCCAGATCGAGGGGGCGCTGAGGCCGAGGTGCGGGTCGGTGGCGAGGAGCGGCGCGCCGCCGGCCGTGCGCCGGCCCATGGCGGCAAAGGCGTTCGAGGCGCCGGCGAGCCCGGGCCGGGGCAGAGGGTCGAACGGGTGCCGCGCCGCCTCGATCACCGGCTGCGGCGTCGCGCCGGGGAAGAGCTCGGAGAACTGCGGCAACCCCATCAGCGGCGCGTTGGGCGAGTCGGGCAGGATGTCGCGCAACCGCTCCTGCGGCAGCGCGAGCGAGAGCCGCGCGCGCAGCGTCTCCATCGCCGCCTTGTCGGTCATCTGCAGCGCCATCAGCTTCTGCACCGCGATCGAATCGGCCGGGGTCCAGGGCGAGATGTCGGGCGAGAAGAGGAAGAACTCCGGCGCGCCGCGGCCGAGGGCCTCGTCCTGCACCGTGCGCAGCCAGGCGTTCACCCCCGCGGCATAGGCGGCGAGCGCGGCCTTGGCGTCCGGGCTCTGCTCGGCGACCGCCTGGTGGGCGTAGCCGTAGAGGTCGAGCGCGCGCATCAGCGTGTCGATCGGGAGCGTCTCGGTGCCGAAGAGCTCGCTGAGCCGCCCCTGCGCGGTGCGGCGCAGCATCGTCATCTGCCAGAGCCGGTCCTGGGCGTGCACGAAGCCGAGGCCGAAGAAGGCGTCGCGGTCGGTCGACGAGAGGATATGCGGGATCGCGTAGCGGTCACGGACGATCTCGATCTCCTCGGCCGGCCCCTCCACGGTCCAGGTGGCGTCGTAATCGGGCAGCGATTGACCGGCGAGATAGTAGGCCAGCCCGGCCGCGGCGGCGGCGAGCAGGATCAGGGCGAGCACGGCGCGCATCAGCCACCGGAACAGAATTGCCACGCGCCGGGCTCCTTTCGCCTCCGCCTTGACCCCGCCCGGATAGCAGGCCACTAGGGGCGACACAACGCAACAAGGGTTAATGGCAGCCGAACGGGAGGGGAGATGGCGCGCGTCGCATTCATCGGTCTGGGCGTGATGGGCTATCCGATGGCGGGCCATCTCGCCGCGAAGGGCCACGCGGTGACCGTCTACAACCGCACGGCGAGCCGAGCCGAGGCCTGGGTGGCCCAGCACGGTCAGGCCGCGGCGCCGACCCCGGCGGCGGCGGCGCGCGGGGCCGAGATCGTCTTCGCCTGCGTCGGCAACGACGACGACCTGCGCCGCGTTGCCACCGGGCCGGACGGCGCCTTCGAGGGGCTCGCGAAGGGCGCGGTCTTCGTCGACCACACCACGGCTTCGGCCGCCGTCGCGCGCGAACTCGCCGCGGCGGCGGAGCGACAGGGCGCGGCCTTCGTCGATGCCCCGGTCTCGGGCGGCCAGGCCGGCGCGGAGAACGGGGGCCTGACCGTCATGTGCGGCGGCGACGCCGCGGCCTACGCCCGCGTCGAGCCGGTCATCGCCGCCTATGCCCGGTCCTGCCGGCTGATGGGCGCGGCGGGAGCCGGCCAGCTCACCAAGATGGTGAACCAGATCTGCATCGCGGGCCTCCTGCAGGGTCTCTCCGAGGGCCTCGCCTTCGCGCAGAAGGCCGGGCTCGACGGGCGGGCCGTCCTCGACGTCATCTCCAAGGGGGCGGCCGGCTCCTGGCAGATGGAGAACCGCGGCCCGACCATGCTCGAGGGGAGGTTCGACTTCGGCTTCGCCGTCGACTGGATGCGCAAGGACCTCGCGATCTGCCTCGCCGAGGCCGACCGCAACAGCGCGGCGCTCCCGGTCACCGCGCTCGTCGACCAGTTCTACAAGGACGTGCAGCAGATGGGCGGCGGGCGGAACGACACCTCCAGCCTGATCCGGCGGCTGGGGTGAGCCTGCCCGCCTTCACCGGGACGCCGGCGATCGTCCCCTCGATCCTCTCGGCCGACTTCGCCCGGCTCGGCGCGGAGGTGAAGGCGGTCGAGGCCGCCGGCGCCGACTGGGTGCAGGTCGACGTGATGGACGGCCACTTCGTCCCCAATCTCACCCTCGGCCCCGACGCCGTGGCGGCGTTGCGCCGCCACGGCCGGACGGCGCTCGACGTCCACCTGATGATCGCGCCGGCCGATCCCTTCCTCGAGGCCTTTGTCGCCGCCGGCGCCGACCTCGTCACCGTCCACGCCGAGGCGGGGCCGCACCTCGACCGCAGCCTCGCCCGCATCCGCGAGCTCGGCGCGAAGGCCGGCGTCGCGCTCGACCCGGCGACGCCCCCCTCGGCGGTCGAATACGTCCTCGACAAGTGCGACCTCGTGCTGGTGATGACGGTGAACCCGGGCTTCGGCGGCCAGGCCTTCCTGCCGGCGATGCTGCCGAAGCTGCGCGCTCTCCGCGCCATGATCGGCGACCGCCCGGTCTGGCTGCAGGTCGACGGCGGCATCGGCCCGGAGACCGCCGCCCTCTGCCGTGCCGCGGGGGCGACGAGCTTCGTCGCCGGCTCCTCGGTCTTCCGCGGCGGCCCGGAGGCCTACGCCGGCAACATCGCCGCCCTGCGCGCCGCCTGTGTCGCCGCCTCGTGACTGGACAAGGGTCGCGGCGATGAATGAACGTCCGTGACGAAGCCCGGAGCCTGCCGATGAGATCGCCCGCCGTCCTGTTGCCGCTCGCCCTTCTCGCCGCCTGCGGCACGACCTACGAGGTGCCACTCGGCGCTGCGCCCTCGGGGGCGCTGCCCGCGGCGGCCTCCCAGGCGCCTGCGGGCCGTGCGCGCACCTCGGCCGACTTCGCCCGCGTCGCGTCGCGCATCGAGCCGGTGGCCGAGCGTTTCTGCCGCGAGGAGAACCCGCGCGCCCCGGCGGCCTGGTGCGACTACCGCATCCGGCTCGACAACGATCCGCGCATGCCGCCGAACGCCTACCAGTCCGAGGGCGAGGACGGCCGGCCCAACGTCACCGTCGGCGTCACGCTCCTCGGCGAGATGCGCTCGGACGACGAGATCGCCTTCGTGCTCAGCCACGAGATGAGCCACCATATCGCCGGCCACATCCCGAAGCAGCAGCAGCAGCAGGTCCTCGGCGCGCTCATCCTCGGCGGCCTCGTCGCCGCCGCCGGCAATCCGGCCACCGGCGGCCCCGCCTCCGACCAGGCGATCAGCCAGGCGATGGACGTCGGCGCCTACCTCGGCGCGCGCAGCTACTCGCAGAGCTACGAGCTCGAGGCCGACACGCTCGGCGCCTTCATCGCCGCCCGCGCCGGCTACGACCCGGAGGCGGGAGCGGAGATCTTCGGTCGGCCGGCGCTTGCCGACGCCGGCGGGCCGCCGATCCTCTCGAGCCATCCGGCCTCCGCCCGCCGCCAGGCGACCATCGCCGCCGTCGCCGCCGAGATTCGCCGCCAGCAGGCGCTCGGCCTGACGCCGCGCCCCGGCCAGGCGGGCTGAGGTGCCCATATGAATTCCATA
>NZ_CALLYO010000199.1 GCF_937858865.1 uncultured Amaricoccus sp.
CGGTGGGCGTCGGGGTGCGGAAGGCGCGGCAGGCGAGGACGGCGAGGTTGGCGCGGCGGGCGGGGTCGCGGACCGAGGCGTAGCGGATGACCTCGGTGCCGATCGTGCGGGCGGTGTCGGCGAGGGCCTGGCAGGGTCCGTAGTCGGTGGGGTGGGTCCAGAGGGCCGCGTCGCGGGCGAGCGCGCCGGCGGTCAGGTCGAGGGCGGCGGGGGTGGCGAGGTCGGCGGAGAAGGCGGTGTATTCGGCGGCGTCGTCCGGAAAGGGCGTCTCCGGGCTCTCGGCGTAGAAGAGGAAGCGGTGGAAGGCCATCTCGGCGGCGGCGGTCTCGGGGTGCTCGGCGCCGTACCAGACGCCCGGGGTGAGGCCGGCGCGGCGGAAGCGGGAGCCGCGCGGATAGGGGCGGTAGCGGAAGGGCGTGGCGAGGAGGTAGTCGAGGTGGCGGCCGTCCTCGGGCAAGGGCGGCTTGCTGGCCTCGAGGATGGCCTCGAGGGTCGCCTGCTCGGCGAGGCTGTCGACGAGCTTCAGCGTCGAGACGCGGTGCTGCGCCTCGACGAGGCGCCACGCGGTCCCGGCGAAGGCCCGGGCCTCAGAGCGGAGCGCGGCGGGCGTCCAGGTAGGCGACGACATCGGCGAGGCCCTGCACCGAGGTGATGCGCTCGGCCGGGCGGGCGCCGAGGGCGGCGTTCGGGGCGAGGAGCCAGGCGCGCGCCACCGCCTCGTCGCCGGTGATCGCGTCGAGCGAGCGGAAGACGCGCACGAGGAGGGCGGCGAGCTCGAAGGGCTTTGTGCGCTCGGCGAGCGCGGCCTCGCCGCTGCGGAGGCGGGAAACCTGCGCCTCGGAGACGCCGAGCACCTCGGCGAGGCGGCGGCCGGAGATGCCGAGCCGCTCGGCGGCGCGGACGGCGGCGCGGGTGAGGATGGCCCCGGGGTCGGGCGCGGCGGCGGGCTGGCGGCGGGCGGTCGGCATCGGCGGGTCCTTTCCTTGAGGAAATATAATGCGGGAATCTTCCTGAGGAAAGGTCAGAGTCGGTGGCGGCGGTCGGTGGTGGCCGGGCGGCCGGGGAGGGTCAGGCGCGGGCGGGAGCGGGGGCGCTCGGAGACGATGCGGCCGCGGGAGACGACGAGGAGGCGGTCGGGGCGGAGGCGGAGGGCCTCGATCGGGTCGGCAGCGTCGAGGATGACGAGGCTGGCGCGGGCGCCCGGGCGGAGGCCGTAGTCCGGGAGGTTGAGGATGCGGGCGTTGTCCTCGGTGACCATGGCGAAGCAGGCGCGCATGTCGTCGGGGCTGGTCATCTGGGCGACGTGGAGGCCCATGAAGGCGACGTCGAGCATGTCGGCGGTGCCGAGCGAATACCAGGGGTCGCGGACGCAGTCCTGGCCCCAGCCGACGGTGACGCCCTGGGCGCGGAGCTCCCTGACGCGGGTGAGGCCGCGGCGCTTGGGGAAGGTGTCGTGGCGGCCCTGGAGGGTGATGTTGATGAGGGGGTTCGGGATTGCCGCGACGCCGGCCTCGGCGATGAGCGGGAGGAGCTTGGAGACGTAGTAGTTGTCCATGCTGTGCATGGAGGTGAGGTGGGAGCCGGCGGCGCGGCCCGCGAGGCCGAGGCGGAGGGTCTCGGCGGCCAGCGTCTCGATGTGGCGGGAATGCGGGTCGTCGGTCTCGTCGCAGTGGAGGTCGAGCATGAGGCCGCGGGCGGCGGCGAGCTCGGCGAGGGTGCGGATGGAGCGGGCGCCGTCCTCCATCGTGCGTTCGAAGTGGGGGATGCCGCCGACGACGTCGACGCCGCGGTCCAGCGCGCGGGTGAGGTTCTGGAGGCCGGTTTCGGTGCGGAAGAGGCCGTCCTGGGGGAAGGCGACGAGCTGCAGGTCGAGGTAGGGGGCGACCTTCTCGCGGACGTCGAGGAGGGCTTCGACGCCGATGAGGCGGTCGTCGGTGGTGTCGACGTGGGAGCGGATGGCGAGGAGGCCCATGGAGACGGCCCAGTCGCAGTAGGCGAGGGCGCGGTCGCGGATTTCCTCGGCGGTGGCGGTGGCGCGGAGCTCGCCCCAGAGGGCGATGCCTTCGAGCAGCGTGCCGGAGGCGTTGATGCGGGGGAGGCCGTAGGAGAGGGTCGCGTCCATGTGGAAATGCGGGTCGACGAAGGGCGGGGAGACGAGGTCGCCGGTGGCGTCGATGGTGCGGTGGGCGTCAGTCGGCAGGTTGCCGATGGCGACGATGGTGTCGCCGGTGATGCCGATGTCGGCGACCGTGCCGTCGGGGAGGGTGCCGCCCTTGATCAGGAGGTCGAGGGGCATCAGCGCTCTCCGCGGTTGTAGGGGGTCATCAGGGCGGCGGGGACGCGGGCGCGGCGGGACATGATGACGAGGGCGAGGATGGAGAGGGCGTAGGGGAGCATGAGGAAGACCTGGTAGGGGATGGCGGCGCCGAGCGTCTGCTGCAGGCGGATCTGGTAGGCGTCGAAGGCGGCGAAGAGGAGGGCGCCGAGGAGGGCGCGGCCGGGGTGCCAGGCGCCGAAGACGACGAGCGCGATGCAGATCCAGCCGCGGCCGTTCACCATCTCGAAGAAGAAGGAGGAGAAGGCGGAGAGGGTGAGGAAGGCGCCGCCGACGGCCATGAGGCCGGAGCCTATGGTGACGGCGCCGAGGCGGAGGGCGGTGACGGAGAGGCCCTGGGCCTCGACGGCCTGGGGATTCTCGCCGACGGCGCGGATGGCGAGGCCGAGGGGGGTGCGGGCGAGGACGAAGGCGGTGACGGCGACGGTCAGGAAGGCGAGGTAGGTGAGCGGGGTCTGGGCGAGGGCGCCGGGGAGCGGGAGCGGCTGGAAGGGGTCGATGCGGGGGGGCGTGGTGACGCGAGGGAGCGCGAGGCGGTAGGCGTAGGAGGCCGCGGCGGTGGCGAGCAGCGTGATGCCGAGGCCGACGACGTGCTGGGAGAGGCCGAGGGGGACGGTGAGGAGGCCGTGCAGGAGGCCGAAGGCCATGCCGGCGAGGAGCGCGGTGGCGACGCCGGCCCAGAGGGGGAGGCCGGCGTAGACGGCGAACCAGCCGGTGAAGGCGCCGATGACCATGATGCCCTCGATGCCGAGGTTGAGGACGCCGGCGCGCTCGCAGATGAGCTCGCCCATGGTGGCGAAGATGAGCGGCGAGGCGATGCGGAGGACGGCGGCCCAGAAGCTGGCGGTGAGGAGGATGTCGAGGTGCTCCATGGGTCAGGCTCGCGGCACGCCGGGAGTCGCACGCGTGCGACAAAAGGCAAGTATCTGGAAACACTCGGGTCTTGCAGACGCGTTTACCGGATCTTCAGAAAGGTTTACGCTGGAGGGTGTCGCTCGCCCGTCCCGGGCGGGTGCCTCCGGCGGGCGTGTTTGCGCCGAGATGATGGATGCGGCCGGCGGTGTCCGGGTGTCGCGCAGGTCTTGCATCACCCGCTCCGGATGCGGAAGCGGGTGAGCTTCAGGGCCGCGACCATGGTGAGGAGCGCGGTCGCGACGAGGATGTCGGCGATGTAGCTCGGGACGCCGGCGGCGCGCGACATGGAGTCGGCGCCGACGAAGACGCCGGCGACGAAGACGCCCGCGACGACGACGCCGAGCGGGTGCAGCATGGCGAGCATGGCGACGATGATGCCGGTGTAGCCGAAGCCCGGGGAGAGATCGAGCGTCAGGTTGCCCTTGAGGCCGGCGACCTCGGAGAAGCCGGCGAGGCCGGCGAGGCCGCCGGAGAGGATCGCCGTGCGAAGGAGGACGCGGGGGACTGGCATGCCGGCGAAGGCGGCGGCCGCCGGGTTCTCGCCGACGGCGCGCATCTCGAAACCCAGGGTGGTGCGGGCCATGATCGCCCAGGTGACGAGCGCGGCGGCGAGGGCGAGGGCGAAGCCCCAGTGCAGGCGGAGGCCGCTGACGAGGCGCGGCAGGCGGGCGTCCGGGACGAGGGCCGGGGACTGCGGCCAGCCGAGGGAGAGGGGGTCCTTGAGCGGGCCCTCGAGCAGCATCGAGACGAAGAGGAGCATGATGAAGTTGAGGAGGAGGGTCGTGACGACCTCGTCGACGCCGAAGCGGACCTTGAGGAAGGCGGGGCCGAGGAGGAGGACGGCGCCGGCGGCGAAGGCGGTGAGGGCGAGGAGCGGCAGGAGGAGCGGGGCCGGGGCGGCGACGGCGCCGGTGCCGAGGAGGACGGTGGTGAGGGCGCCGGCGTAGAGCTGGGCCTCGGCGCCGATGTTCCAGAGCCGCGCGCGGAAGGCGACGGCGACGGCGAGGCCGGTGAAGATGAGGGGCGTGGCGCGGTTCAGGGTCTCGAGGAGGGCGAAGCGGGAGCCGGCGGCGCCCTTCAGGATCAGGCCGAAGACGGCGAGGGGGTTGGCGCCGGCGAGGGCGGCGAGGGCGGCGCCGATGGCGAGGGTGAGCGCTAGGGCGGCGAGGGGGAGGCCGAGGAGGCGCGCCGGGGTGGGCGCGGCAATCGGCTCAAGCCGCATGGTCGAAGCCGTGGCCGGCCATCCAGGCGCCGAGCTCGGCCTGGCTGGTTGTGCCGCGCGGGAAGGAGGGCGAGAGGCGACCGGCGCTGATGACGCGGATCTCGTCGGAAAGGGCCTGCACCTCGTCGAGATCCTCGGAGATGAGCAGGATGGCAGCGCCACGGGCGCGGGCCTCGAGGAGGCGGGCGTGGACGTAGGCGACGGCGCCGACGTCGAGGCCACGGGTGGGCTGGTTGGCGAGGATCATCCTGGGCTCGGGCGAGAGGGCGCGGCCGAGGATGAGTTTCTGCATGTTGCCGCCCGAAAGCAGCGAGATGCGGGTGTCGGGGCCGGGGCAGCGGACGTCGTAGCCGGCGATGATCTCCTCGGCGAAGCTGCGGGCGGCGCGCCAGTCGATCCAGCTGCGGTGGCTGAAGGGGGGCCGACCATAGGCTTCGAGGATGGCGTTCTCGGTGAGGGTCATGGCGGCGATGGTGCCGGTGCGGTGGCGATCCTCGGGGATGCGGGCGATGCCACGGGCGATGGCGGCCTGGGGCGACCAGCCGGGGCCGGCTGGGAGGCCGGCGGCCTGCATCTCGCCGGAGGTCGGCGCGAGGGTGCCGGCGATGAGGGCGGCCAGCGCGGACTGGCCGTTGCCGGAGACGCCGGCGAGGCCGGTGATGCGGCCGCCCCTGAGGGTGAGGTCGATGGCGGAAAGGCCGGGGGCGGAGACGGCGCGGAGCTCGAGGAGGGGCGGGCCTTCCGGGACCGGCGGGATCTCCTGGGTGGGGAGGTCGGCGCCGACCATCAGGCGGGCGAGCTGGTGGCGGTCGGTGTCGCGGGTTCGGACCTCGCCGACGAGGCGGCCGTGGCGGAGGACGAGGACGCGGTCGGAGACTGCGAGGACCTCGCGCAGCTTGTGGGAGATGAAGACGATGGAGAGGCCCTGCGCCACGGCGAGGCGGAGGGTGCGGAAGAGGGCCTCGGTCTCCTGCGGGGTGAGGACGGCGGTGGGCTCGTCGAGGATGAGGATGCGGGCGTCGCGCCAGAGCGCCTTCAGGATCTCGACGCGCTGGCGCTCGCCGACGGCGAGGTCGGCGACGCGGGCGGCGGGGTCGACCTCGAGGCCGAAGCGGCGGGCGAGGTCGCGGATGCGGGCGCGGGCGTCGCCCTGGCCGAGGCGCCAGAGCGGGCGGGTGCCGAGGAGGATGTTTTCCGCCACGGTGAGGTTGTCGGCCAGCGTGAAATGCTGGTGGACCATGCCGACGCCGGCGGCGAGGGCGGCGCGGGGGTGGCCGGGCGGCAGCGCGGTCCCCATGACCTCGACGGTGCCGCTGTCGGCGGTGTAGTGGCCGAAGAGGATGTTCATCAGCGTGGTCTTGCCGGCGCCGTTCTCGCCGAGAAGGGCAATGACCTCGCCCTTTTGCAGGGCGAAGCTGATGTCGTCGTTGGCGAGCTGGGCGCCGAAGCGCTTGGTGATGCCTTTGAGGCGGAGGACCGTCTCGGGCACGGTCAGGAGGACTTCGGCTCGCTGTCGTCGATCGCGACCTCGAAGCTGCCGTCCTTGATCGCGGCCTCGCGCTCGGCGACGAGCTGCATCGCGGCCTCGGGGACCTTGCCCTCGAAGGTGCCCAGGGGGGCGAGCGAGCTGCCGCCGTTGCGCATGAAGGAATAGACGCCGTAGTCGGCGGCCTTGAAGACGCCGGCGTTGATGGCGTCGAGGGCGGCCTGCAGCGTCGGCTCGAAATGCCAGAGGGCGGAGGCGACGACGGTTTCGGGGTAGTCCGCCTGGGTGTCGATGACGTTGCCGATGGCGAGGACGCCGCGCTCCTTGGCGGCGTCGGAGACGCCGAAGCGCTCGGCGTACATGACGTCGGCGCCGGCCTCGATCTGGGCGAAGGCGGTCTCCTTGGCCTTGGGCGGGTCGAACCAGGAGCCGATGAAGGCGACCTGGAAGCTGGCGTCGGGGCGGGTTTCCCTGACGCCGGCCGTGAAGGCGTTGACGAGGCGGTTGACCTCGGGGATCGGGAAGCCGCCGACGACGCCGATCTTGCCGGACCGGGTCATGGCGCCGGCAATGATTCCGGTGAGATAGCTCGCGTCCTGGATGTAGTTGTCGAAGACGGCGAAGTTGGGGTAGGCCGCGTCGGGCGGCAGGCTCGAGCCCATGAGGAAGGCGGTCTCGGGATAGTCGGCGGCGACGGTGCGGGCGGCCTGCTCGACGCCGAAGACCTCGCCGAGGATGAGCTGGTGGCCGGCCTCGGCGTATTCGCGCATCACCCGCTCGTAGTCGGTGTTGGCGGTATTCTCGCTGAAGACGTACTCGATCTCGCCGGCGGCGACGGCGGCCTCGGCGGCCAGGTGGATGCGGCTGACCCACTGTTGCTCGACCGGGACGGTGTAGACGGCGGCGACCCGGATCGGGTCGGCGGCGAGGAGGCGGGTCGGGAGGCCGGCGAGCGCGAGGGCGCCGGTGGTCTGCATGAGGCGGCGGCGGGAGATGCGGAAGGTGGCTGGCATGGCTGTCCCCTCTTTGGCCCTCGGACGGTAGAGGCGGGCTCGATGGCTCGCAATAGTCCTGTCGCGAGCGACGCCGCATCTCAGGCGACGGTGTCCGCCGCCTCGGCCGGCGTCGCGGCCCAGGGTGTCACCGGCGCGGCGAGCCCCTTGAGCTCGAGGGGCGGCAGGGCGGCGAAGCGGACGAAGCCGGCGGAGGCGAGGGCGTCGCGGACCGGGGCGGAGACGAGGACGGTGTCGGGGGGCGCGGCGGCGCAGAGGCGGGCGGCGAGGTTGACGACGCCGCCGAGCATGGTGAAGTCGAGCCGCTCGCGCGAGCCGATGGCGCCCATGACGACCTCGCCCGAGGCGATGCCGACGCCGACGTGGAGATCCCAGTCGGGATGGACCTCGAGCAGGTGGGCCAGCGCCTTCTGGATCTCGAGGCCGCTCGCCACGGCGTTCTTCTCCTTGTCGGGGCCCTGGAAGACGGCGACCACCTCGTCGCCGATGAACTTGTCGACGTCGCCGCCGTTGCGCTCGACGATCTCGGTCTGCACGTCGAGATAGTCGTTCAGCATCTCGATCACCACCTCGGGCGCCACCGCCTCGGCAAAGGCGGTGTAGCCGCGGATGTCGGAGAAGAGCGCCGCGACGGAGCGGCGCTCGCCGCCGCGGGCGACGCCCCGCTCGTCGGCGGCGCGGATGGCGGAGACGGTGCCGTGGGAGACGAACTTCAGCAGCTGCAGGCGCTCGCTGAGCTCGCGGATCATCGCGTTCATGCGGGCGGCGAGGTCGCCGATCTCGTCGCGGGTGGCGACGCCCTCGACGCGGGCGGCGAGGTCGCCCTGCCCTACACGCTCGGCGACAGCGCCGATCTTCAGGATCGGGCCGGTCAGGCGGCCGGCGAAGAAGAGGGCGGCCGCGGCGGCTGCGGCGAGGCCGGCGAGGCCGACCATGAGGAGGTTGCGCAGCATGTGGTTGACGACGGCGTAGGCGTTCGACTCGGAGAGCTCGGTGATGACGGCCCAGGGGAAGCTCTCGGGGAAGGCGTAGGCGGCGAGCATCGGCTCGCCGTCGGGGCGGACGTAGCCCTCGATCGCCTCGGGGCGGGCGGCGCCGAGGACGAGGGGGGCGGCGTTCGCCACGATGCCGCGGTCGGCGAGGAGGCGGGGGGCGAATTCGAGGACGGTGCGGCCCTCGGCGTCGACCACCTCGATCTCGCCGCGCCGCGCGAAGGGGTTGTCGCGGACGAGGGCGCCGAGGGGCGCGAGGTTGACGCGGGCGGTCAGGATGACGCTGCGGCCGGCGAGCTCGGCCCGGAGCGGCAGGGCGACGGTGGCGAGCCAGTCGCCGGTCGCCGCGATGCGGCCGGGCATGAACTCGCCGTAGCGGCCATCGCGGCGGATGGCGTCGATCTCGGGGGCGGGCGTGGTCAGGGTCTCGACCGGGTCGAGGCCGGCGCTGGCGAGATGCTGGGAGAAGGCCTGGTCGGTGACGAGGATCGGCAGGTCGGAGCCCTCGAGGCTGAGCTGGAGGGCGGCGATGTTCGGAATCTGCGAGAGGCCGAGGGTGAGCAGCGAGACCTTCTGCTCGACGCCGAGGTCGGGGCTGTCGACGCCGTTGCGGATGACGCGGAGCGGCGTGAGCCAGCGGCCCTGGACGGTGGTGTCGAAGGCGGCGGCGAGGTCGCCGGCGACGCGGGCGAGGCTCTCGTTGGCGGCGCTCTTCAGCTCGTCGCGGGCGATGCGGACGAGGTTCTGGCCGACGAGGGCAAGGGGTGCCGTGGCGAGGAGCGCGGCGAAGAGGAAGAACTTGGCGCGGAGGGGGAAGCGCATCAGGCGGCGTTCCGGGCGGCGGGCGCGGGGAGTCGGCGCTTTGAGCGCCGTTCGCCCGCATGCGCGGGCTCGGTCCCGGAGGCCGGC
>NZ_CALLYO010000200.1 GCF_937858865.1 uncultured Amaricoccus sp.
TGGTGTCGTCGAGCACGCCGATCTCGAACTCGTTCTCGATCGGGCGCTGAATCGCCCGGGGCGCCGCGCGGCTCAGCTCGGGTTGGTGCCGACGCTCGGAGTCGGTCGTGTCCTCGTCCCCACTGGCCCCCATCGAGGCCTCCTGGGTCGCGCCCGCGTTAGCCCTGGACGGCAGCGGGAGCGCGCTCCAGTCGTCCGGCCTCGCCGGCACTCGCGGCCCCATCTCCGGCGGCGGCAGGACGCGCTCGCTGAAGCGGGCATCCTCGTAGTAGCGCGCCTTCTTCGCCCGGATCGGGGGCGTGCCCGCGACCATGACGATCTCGTCGCTCGGCGGCAGCTGCATCACCTCGCCCGGCGTGAGGAGCTGGCGCGCCGTCTCCGAGCGCGAGACCATCAGATGGCCGAGCCAGGGCGAGAGGCGATGGCCGGCATAGTTCTTCATCGCCTTCATCTCGGTCGCCGTGCCGAGGGCATCGGAGACCCGCTTCGCCGTCCGTTCGTCGTTGGTCGCGAAGCTCACCCGGACATGGCAGTTGTCGAGGATCGAGTTGTTCGGCCCGTAGGCCTTCTCGATCTGGTTCAGCGACTGGGCGATCAGGAAGCTCTTCAGGCCGTAGCCCGCCATGAAGGCGAGCGCGCTCTCGAATAAGTCGAGCCGCCCGAGCGCCGGGAACTCGTCGAGCATCAGCAGCAGCCGGTGGCGCTTGCGGGTGGCGCGCAGTTCCTCGGTCAACCGGCGGCCGACCTGGTTCAGGATCAGCCGGATCAGCGGCTTGGTGCGGACGATATCCGAGGGCGGCACGACGAGGTAGAGCGTCGCCGGCGTCTCGCCGCCGACGATGTCGGCGATGCGCCAGTCGCAGGCCCTCGTCACCTCGGCGACGACCGGATCGCGGTAGAGCCCGAGGAAGCTCATCGCGGTGCTGAGCACGCCCGAGCGCTCGTTGTCGGACTTGTTGAGAAGCTCGCGGGCTGCCGAGGCGATCACCGGGTGTGGTCCCGCCTCGCCGAGGTGCGGCGTGCGCATCATCGCCGCAAGCGTCGACTCGATCGGCCGCCTCGGGTCGGAGAGGAAGGCCGCGACGCCGGCCAGCGTCTTGGCGGGCTCGGCGTAGAGCACATGCAGGATCGCGCCGACGAGGAGTGCGTGGCTGGTCTTCTCCCAGTGGTTCCGCTTCTCGAGGCTCCCCTCGGGGTCGACGAGGATGTCGGCGATGTTCTGGACGTCGCGCACTTCCCACGCCCCGCGCCGCACCTCGAGCAGCGGGTTGTAGGCCGACGACTTCGGGTTGGTGGGATCGAAGAGCAGCACCCGGCCGTGCCGGGCCCGGAAGCCGGCGGTCAGCTGCCAGTT
>NZ_CALLYO010000201.1 GCF_937858865.1 uncultured Amaricoccus sp.
AGTCGCTCGGCGCCTTCGCCGCGCCCGGGCTCAAGATCGAAGTGATGGGCGAGGCGAACGACTATGTCGGCAAGGGGCTCTCGGGCGGCATCATCGTGGTGCGCCAGCCGCTCGGCTCGCCGCTGGTCACGCACGAGAACGCCATCATCGGCAACACCGTGCTCTACGGCGCGACGGCCGGCTCGCTCTTCGCCGCCGGGCGGGCGGGGGAGCGGTTCTGTGTGCGCAATTCGGGGGCCGAGGTGGTGGTGGAGGGCTGCGGCTCGAACGGCTGCGAGTATATGACCGGCGGGGTGGCGGTGATCCTCGGCCGGTTCGGCGACAACTTCGGCGCCGGGATGACCGGGGGCATGGCCTATCTCTACGACCCGGACGCCGAGCATACGCTGCGGCTGAACGGCGAGACGGTGATCGTGGTGCCGGTGGCCGGGCGCTACTGGGAGGCGCAACTCAGGGGGCTGGTCGAGCAGCACGCGCGGGAGACCGGCAGCCCGCGGGCGGCGGAGATCCTGCGGCACTGGGAGGAGGAACTGGGCAAGTTCCGCCAGATCGTGCCGAAGGAGATGCTGAGCCGCCTGCCGGCGCCGCTGACCGACGAGGTCGAGGCGGTGACCGCCTGAGGCCGGGGGTGCACCCCCGCCAAGCCATTGAAATGTCCTGTGTTATTTTCTGTATAGACAACGTATATACGATACGCGCGGGAGGAGGGGGATGCGGATCGACGCCCTGAGCTTCGCGCCGAGCGGGCCGGTCCCGAACCATCCCCGCTTCCCGGCGCTGGTCTATCGCGCGGCCGCGGAGGCTTCGGCGGAGGCGTTCGAGGCGCTCTTCGCCGCGAACGGCTGGCCGCCGCAGTGGCGGAACGGGATCCATCCGTTCCACCACTATCACACCCGCGGGCACGAGGTGCTGGGGATCGCGGCCGGTTCGGTCCGGGTGCTGCTCGGCGGGCCGGACGGGCGCGAGGTCGCGCTGGCGGCCGGCGACGCGGCGGTGCTGCCGGCCGGGACCGGGCACTGCCGGATCTCGGCGAGCCGGGGGCTCCTCGTCGTCGGCGCCTATCCGCCCGGGCAGCAGGCCGACCTCTGCCGCGGAGTGCCGACGCTCGCGATGCTGGCCCGGATCGCCGCGCTGCCGGCGCCCGCTTCCGACCCGGTGGGAAGGCCCGACGGGGTGGCCGCGCTCTGGCGGTAGACCACGCTCGCAGGCAGCGTCGTTCGAGCGACCGCCGCCACAGCCCAACGAGCGGGGCAAGCTGCGCCGCGCCCCCAACGCTACCCCAAGGGACAAGGACGCGCCGAGTCGCTCGATGGCCACCTCGCCTACACCGGATTCTCCACCACCTCTGTGGACG
>NZ_CALLYO010000202.1 GCF_937858865.1 uncultured Amaricoccus sp.
GCCCAAGTATTCCCCCGACCTCAATCCGATCGAGATGGCCATCGCCAAGCTCAAGCGCAAGCCGCAGGCGCCCCGGACCGCCCACCAGTTCTCCCAGCCGCGGGCCTGATCGTGGACGTCACGAGGGGTCGGTCGGCAGCGACCGACTCCCGGCGGACACACCGTCGGGACACCGCGTCGGCGGATCCGAACATCAACATCGTCGTGTAAGTTTGCGGAGAGGCAGAGATTCGAACCCTGGGTTGGGTCACCCCCGCAACGGTTTTCGAGATTGTTTCTTGGCGTCCGGTGCGTTAGCGAAGAAAAAATCCACTACCTTCTCGAACCTAACGAGATTCATTGATTTTTGACCACAAGAGTCTGACTAACATAGACTTCTATAATCCCTTCAGGACAACGTACGCTGCGCGCCTTTCATCAGAGGCGGAGTTCGGCCTCGCCGAGCGGGGTGAGCATGGCGGCGACCTCCTCCGGGCGCAAGCTGTCCATGTCGTCGCGCCAGACCGGCTTGCGGTCCTTGTCGATCACCGCGGCGCGGACGCCTTCGAGGAGCTCGCCCTCGCTCGCGGCGCGGGAGGTGAAGCGGTACTCGCGGGCGAGCGCCTTCTCGATGCCGGGGTCGCGGCGGGCGGCGCGGACGAGCTCGAGCGTGCAGGCCATCGAGAGCGGGCACTGGCGGCGCAGCGTCGTCAGGATGCCGTGGCCCCATTCGCTGGTCTCGAGCCGGGCGGCGAGGGCGGCGAGGTCGGCCGCGTCGAAGGCATCGTCGATCGCCTCCTGCAGCGCCGGCAGGGCGGCTTCGGGGGCGGGGGCCGCAAAGCCGGCGACGAGGCCGGGATCGCCGGTCTCGATCAGCCTGCGGGCGAGCTCGGGCCAGCGGGCCTCGGGGACGAAGGCGTCGGCGAAGCCGGCGTAGATGGCATCGCCCGGCCCCATGCGGTGGCCGGTGACGCCGAGGTATTCGCCGAGCCGGCCGGGGGCGCGGGCGAGGATCGCCGAGGCGCCGATGTCGGGGATGAGGCCGATCATGCATTCCGGCATGGCGACCTGGCTGGTCTCGCCGACGATGCGGTGGCTGCCGTGGCCGGAAACGCCGACGCCGCCGCCCATGACGTAGCCCTGCATCAGCGCCACGTAGGGCTTGC
>NZ_CALLYO010000203.1 GCF_937858865.1 uncultured Amaricoccus sp.
GAGAGCTCGAAGGCGTTGGGCAGGATCAGGTCGGCGAGCGGCACCAGCGTCGCGGCGAAGGCCGCCCGCAGCGGCTCGCCGGCGAAGAAGCCGATGTCGGCGTCGCCCATCACCGGGTCGCAGGCATAGGTGACGCCCGGATTCGCCGCCCGCGCGGCGCGGACGAAATCCGCGACCGCCTCGGCCGTGCCGGCCTGGCCGAGGAAGCCCGAGAGGATCACCGCCGCCCGCGCGTGCACGCCGCGCTCGACGAGCCCGGCGAGCAGGTCGGCGACGAGCTCCGGCTCGAGCAGCCGCCCGCGCATGGTCGGATAGTGCGGATGGTTCGAGAGCAGCGTCGTCGGCACCTCGACCACCTCCACCCCGCAGGCGCGCATCGGCGTCGCGGCGGCGGAATTGCCGACGTGGCCGAAGGCGACCTGGCTCTGGATCGAGACGACGAGGGGCAGCGGGGCGGGCTCTTCTGTCATGGGCATGCCTCAGGCCGGGGTGTCGACGCGCGAGGACCAGTCTTCGGTCCGCCCGCTCGCCAGCCGGGCGTCGGCGAGCCGGCGCCAGGAGGGCGTCAGCCCCGGCAGCGCGGCGAAGGCGAGGAGATCGGCCCGGTTCATCCGGTCATGGTAGAGGAGCCGCGAGACGCGGGCGAGGCTCCAGCCGGGATTGGGCCGCGCCGCGAGCCGCGCCTCCTGCCCCGCCGCCACCGGCCCCGGCTCCAGCACGCGGAAGTACCAGCCGGAGCGGCCGGTCTCCTGCACCAGCCGCGCCATGTCGGGCCGGCCGAAGCGCAGGTTCAGCTTCCAGCAGGGCTGCCGGCCCTGGCTGAGCTCGAGCAGCGCGCCGCCGAGCCGGAAGCGGTCGCCGAGGCAGACCTCCGCCTCGGTGACGCCGGCGACCACCAGGTTCTCGCCGAAGCCGCCCGGGCGGAAGCGGTCGGCGACCTCGGGGAACTCGCGCCGCCAGAGCGGATAATGCGCCGCGGCATAGGCGTGGATCGCCTTGTCCGGCCCGCCGTGGTGGCGCGGGTCGCCCTGCGCGTCGCCCTCGATCCCGGTCGTCCCGGCCATCGCCGGCCCGGCGAGCGGCTGCTTGTCGATGGCGCTCGGCTGACCCCGCGGCCCGAACGGCAGCGCCGTCCCGACGCGGAGCTCGATGACGGAAAAGGTCTGCATGGACGCCGGCTCTCCCCCAGGGACTGCTGCAAGCTCTGCCCGATCCCGGCCGCCGAGACAATGCGGCAGCCGGCCGTTTGCGCTTGACCGGCGCGGAACGGACGGCCTAACTGCCGCTTCATGCGCAGGGGGGCGAGGCATGCATCGGGTCTGGGCGTTCGTCTCCGAGTATTCGCTGCTCCTCATCCTCGGCGCCTTGGCCGGGCTCGCCTGGGCGAACCTCGATCCCG
>NZ_CALLYO010000204.1 GCF_937858865.1 uncultured Amaricoccus sp.
GACCTGGGACGAGGCCGGCGCCGATGTCCTCGACACGATCCTGGAACGCGCGGCGAGGGCGACGCCAGGCCTGACGCCGCGGGAAGTCGCCCGGATGATGGGTCCGACGATCCGGCGCGGCTTGGCCGCGGTCGCCGGGCAGCCTCGCGGGTGTGATCCACGCTATGACTACGCCAGCGACCGTATGTGCGAGATGCTTTCGCTCGATCGGCGAATCGCTCTCGAACTCGGCCTCCGTCAGCTGCTGCCTGCGGATCTGCGTGCCGAGCGCAACCGTCAGCGGCGCACCGAGCGGCGCCGTGCTGAAGGCGCGATGCCGCGACAGATCTGGCTAGCGGCCCATCCCATCAGCCGGCTGAAGCCCTGGGAGGCCGAGGGGATCAGTCGCGCGACCTGGTATCGGCGACAGGCCAACGCTCGGCAGCGCCGGCTGCGCGCATGCATTGACAGCATGATGACCGGGGCGGCGGACGTCTGTGGCCTTGGTGAGACGGGTGCTGTCCCGCTCTACAAGGGCGAAGCCCCCGCGGCGTCGGGGGCGGACGGGACGTACGGGGAGAAACAGGATCCTACCCTCGCCAATCCGCACTCCAACCCAGAGGCCCGGGAAAAAACGACGCGGGCGGCCACGCCGCAATGGGCCACGGCCGGTTCCGGTGACGTTACGGGCACCAGAGCCGCGAACCCATCTCCTGCAGAGACGACAACGGAGCCCACCGTGCCTGATCAGCCTGCCATCGATTTCGAGGTCCTGAAGGCCGCTGCCGAGCGGCTGAGCCATGCCGAGCTCGGCGCCCTGACGCGCGTCGCGCTGGTTCTCGACCGCGGCCCGGCGCATCGCCGCGAGCTCGGTCGACGTGCGCAGGTGCCTCCGGACCTGCTCGATGCCCTCGATGCCTGGCTGCGCGTCACGCCGGACGCCGCTGTGGTCACCGGGCTGGTCGGTCCGGGAATTGCCCCTCGCCGCAGCAGATCGCCTCGCCAGGGATTGCTGTTCGATGCCGCGACCGTCCCGCCGGCGCCGGCGAGGGAGGGGAACTCCGGCAGTCTTCGCGCCGCGACCATCGCTGCGGGCGTGCGCGTCCTCGGGCGTGCGGGTATCGGTGAGCAGCTTGCCCGCAGCTTCCTCGGCAAGCAGTTGCAGCAATTCGGCTTCGGTGTCATGGCCGAGGCGATTGATGCGCTCGAGCCGAAGCTCGACACGATCGCCGAGCCGCGTGCGTGGATAACGGCATTTGCGCGGCGGCACGTCGGTGGCGCGACCAAAGGCGCATCGGATTCGCGTTCGGCATCGGCAACACCCGGGCACCGGTCGACGGGTACGCCCCCGCCTGCAGAGAAGACCCGCCCCCTTGCCACCCCGGAGTTTCTCGGGATCTCGCCGGCAGGTGCAAAGCTGATTCGGGAGCAGAACCGCCGCCTTGAGGAAGAAACCAGGGCGCGATTCGGCCGGATCAGAGAAAGGAAATGACCACCACGTGTGTCGCGGCCCGGCCCGGCGACGGGCCCGCGCCATACGGGCGGTCGGAGACGTTTGGAGGCGGAAGGTACGGGGCGTAGCTCCCTCGGGAAAGGGGGACTTGACATGCCCGCGAGACAGTACCTGACCGTCGAAGACGTCGCCGCGCGCCACCGCCGCAGCCCGCGCACGGTCCGCGATTGGATCACCCACGGCTGCGTGACGCCCGGCGGGCGCATCCGGCTCGAGGCGATCCGCGCGGGCAAGAAGTACAGCGTCGAGTCCGAGGACCTGGAGATCTTCGAGGCGCGCCTGCGCCACGGGTCCAGCCGCCCGGATCTCGATATGCCCTGACACCCGCGAGCACAGGAACGCCGCATGAACCCGATCGCCGATACCATTCGTGCCCACCTCTCCGCGACCGGGACCTCGATGCGGGCGCTCTCGCTCGAACTCGGGCAGGGCGAGAAGTTCATCGCAGACATCATCTCGGGCAAGTCGAAGAGACCGACGCCGGCCGCCCTCAGGAAGCTGTCGGCCGTCATCGGCACCGACCTCGCCGCGCTCCCCGTGCAGCCGCAGGTGACTGCTGCCGACATGGAGCAGATGCTCCGGGAGCGGCCGCCGGCTGGCTGGAGCACCTCGAAGGTGTCGGGGGCGCGGTCGGCGCTTGCCTGGCATGTCCGGGCGGCCGGCACCGGTCGCCCGGAGTCGACGATCATCGACCGGGCGAAGGGCCGGGCCTGGTTGAGTGGCACCACGGCGGCTGCCCAGGGACTGGCCCCGAACACGTTCACGACCTACGCGAGCCACCTCCGCGACCTCTTCGACCTTGCCGGCGCCACGACGCGGCCGCGGCAGATCCGGGACGTGACCGGACCCTGGCGCCAGATCTATGACGCGCTCGCGGACGCCAGGGAATACGAGACGGCCGTTGCCGGACCCTTCTTCGCCTGGTGCGACGGCGCCGGGCTCGCGATCGGCGACGTCCGCTCGGAATCCTTCACCGACTATCTGGCGGCCCGCCTGGCGTCGGGACGGGTAACCATGAGCGAGAGCAAGCACCGTGAGACGGCCATGGAGGCGCTGTCGCTCTGGAACCGTCTCGCCGGGCGCGATGGGTTCCGGGCCATGGGCGTCCGCGCCGTCGTCTCGCCCTTTCCCGACGGTCGCGATCGCTACGGCATGCCCGAGGAGCTGCTCGCGCCGTTGTTGGAGGAATTCGACACTTGCGTGCTACCATGGGCCCGCGGCGAAACCGGCCCGGACGGGACGCTGGTCGACACGATCCTGGACAGGCTCGATCCGGTGGCTGTCGAGGCCGTCGACCCGCGCAAGAAGAAACTGCAAGCCTATCTCGGCAAGCAGACGCGGACCCGGCGTCAGGAACGTGAGGATCGCCTCCGGGCTGCGGGGGTGCTGCTCGGGGATGCATGCTGGAAGGCGAATACCGCGGCCAATGCCCGTGCCGCGATCAAAAGCCTCGCCATGGCGCTCTGGTCGCAGACCGAGATCGTGATCACCTCGATCCACGAGCTGACTGACCCCGAGGTCCTCGAGGCGGCCGCGACCGCGCTCGACGAGGCAACCGATGAGAAAGGCATCGGAAGCTCGTACCTCGAGACCGTGCTGAAGCGCGTCATGAAGCTCGCAGGCGGGTTCGTGAAGCGGTCCGCTGAGGACCTCGTTGCGATCGAAACCCTCGTGAAGAGCTTCGAGCCCGACTTCGCCGGAATCGCTCCCCGCAACCGCACCAAGCTGCAGCAGCTGACGGCAGCGAGGGTCGATCGGTTCCTCCGCATGTCCGGCGAAATCATCGCCGAAGTGAACCGCGAAGTCGCCCGTCGACGGCGTTCCGCGACCGCAGCTGGTCCAGGCAAACCCGGGATCGACGCGGACCTCGCGGCGCTTCTGGAGGTCGCAATGGCGCACGACATCATGCTGGCCCGAGCACCGCGGCCCGGCAACCTGCTGGCGATCGACCTCGCCGCGCATGTCCGGCGCCGGGCCGACGGCGGCATCACGATCGAGCTCCCCCCGGAGATGGTGAAGACCAAGGTCGCGCTCGCGATCCCGCTCGGGGAGCGCCAGTCCGAGTTCTGTGACAGCTATGTCGCGAAGGTTCGTCCGGCGCTGCTGACTGCGGAGAATTGCGGGAACACGATGCTCTTCCCCGCCCGCCGGTCGCACGATGGCTCGTGCTCGACGCTGACGAAGCGGCTGATCGACGAGGTGCATCGCCGCGTCGGCATCCGCATCCATCCGCATCTCTACCGGCATATCGTGGGCTGGATCTGGTTGCGCAAGGATCCGAACGCCTTGCCGGCGGTTCAGAAGCTCCTCGGTCACAAGCGGCTCGAGACGACGATGAAGTTCTATGCCGAGCTCGACGAAACCCTGGCCCTGCAGCAGTGGGCCGATCACCTGGAGGCCGCAACGAATGACACCGCCGCCCCGACTTCGCCTCGACGCCGCGATCGCGGCCGGCCTGGCCCCGGCGGGCGTGCAGCCGCGTGACCTGTACCGCGCCTGGGGCGCCTGGACGGCCTGGTGCCAGGCCGAGGCACGCGACGCCTCCTGGCTGAGCCCCGAGGCCGGCGAGGCCTATCTCGCGCACCTGCTCGAGACGCAGTCCGGGCGATCGGCCTACGCGCGGTTCGCGACGTTCCAGATCGCCGCCGGCCTCGCCTGGGGGCCGGAGGCCTCGGCGCACCTCGCCTTGGCGCTGCGGGCGTCCCGGGTGACGAAGAAGGCGGCCCCGGCCGATCGCTGGGGACGGGCGGAGCGGGAGGTGGCGAAGCTGCCCGAGGCTTGGCAGCCGGCATTCCGCGAGCTCCTGGAGGTCTCGCGGGATGCGCCGGAAACCCGCCGCACACTGGTCTGGAGCGCCGCCAGGATCGGATCGGCTGCCTCGGCGCTCGCCCGCTTCAGTGACTTCGCGGCGCAGGCCGGCGCGCGTCCGATCCCCACGGCGACCCTTTGCCAGGCATGGGCAGAGTCCCTCTCCCCGGGGGCTGCGGCGATCAGCATCGCCTCCTACCTCGCACGCGTGGTCGACGGCTTCGAGAAGGTACTGGCGCCCGGGATCGTCTACGATGCGGCGGCGGCGGTTGCCGACCGGTGGGCCGCGCAGTCCGGCGCCGAGCCGCCGCGCAAGGGGAAGCGGTCGCGGATCGTCCCGGCCAGCGACCTCGACCGGATCGGCTTCGAGCTGATGGCGGACGCCGACGCCGCCCCGCTGCGGCGCATCTCCGAGGCCACCCGCTACCGGGACGGCCTGCTGCTCGCTGTCGCAGCCACGCTTCCGGAACGCGCCCGGGCGCTTTCCGCCCTCGCGTTCGACCGAACGGTCTTCCTCGATGCCGAGGGCGTGATCCGCTTCTCCATTCCCGGAGAGCATCGCAAGGCCCCGGAACGCCGGAAGCGCCGGCGCGCCTTCCATGCGTCGATCCGCCGCCCGAGCCTGCATCGGGCGCTGGCGCGGTGGCAGGCCGTCTACCGACCCATGTTCGACGCCGGGAACTGGCTCTGGCCGTCCAGGCTCGACCAGCAGCATGGCCTGACCGAGGGGCGCCTCGGCGTCATCGTCGGCGACCTGACGGAAGCCAGGCTCGGGCGGCGCGTCTCCATCCACCTCGTGCGCGACTGCGTCGCCACCGAGATCATCGAGGCCGACCCGATCGGCGGCGCGGTCCGGGCCGCGACGACGCTCGGCCATCGCGACCCGCGGGTCACGTCGGACTTCTACGTCCACTCCGACGGCATCGTCGTCTCGACCGGCTGGCAGGACGTCATCGCCGGACGCATCGGCTCCTCCCGGGAAAGTCTCGCGATATGAGTGTTTTGCGTCGCCGTTCCGGTCCGCGACCGCCGCTCCCGTCGGTATCCCCGGCGGGGTCATAAAGAACGGGTCCATTCCACCCGCACGGGATGGATCACCCCCATTCCTGAAAACCGCCGGTCCCGGCGGCAACCGCCGGGTGCGGCACTTTATCCCGAGCAGCGCGCTTTATTCGGACCAAGTTAACCATGGCCCGCAAAAGCTGCCGGTCATGCCGTCCTGGCGCTGCCGCGAAGGCGCGAGCGGACCCCTTTCCTCCTGGTTGGAGGAGGAACGGATGTCCCGTCGCGAAGAGATGAATGACAAGCTCGAGAACGCCGGCATCGCCCAGGCGCTCGCGGAGCTGATCGAGAAGAACCATGCGCTGGCGGTCGAGCTCGAGGCGCTGGCGCGCCTCGTCCAGGCCGAGACCGCCGCCGCGCAGGAGCGCGAGGCCGAGCAGGCGGCCCGGCTCGGCGAGGCCCTGGGTGAGCTCGCCGAGGCGAAGGCCGCTGTCGAGATCGAGAGGAACAAGCGGATCGAGGCCGAGGAGATCGCCACCGAGCTCATCACGGCGGCCGACGACTTCAAGGCGGTGCTGGCGCGCTTTCCCTCGGCGATTCGGGGGACCATCCGGGATGTTGCGGACGACGGGCGGGTGATGTCCACTGTCCAGGGGGAGGCGACCCCGGCGGCCGTCCCGCCCACCGGGTCGGCGCCGGCCGGCGAGACGTCCGACTGCGTCGTGGCGGAGGACGACGAGCACCGCTTCGCTCTGGCCGACGCCGAGCAGGGGACCGTGTCCATCGTGGTCAACCTGACCCCGGCCGAGGCGAAGGCGCTCGAAACGCTCGCGGCGCGGGACGGCAGCGGCGGCAGTGTCGACGCGGCGGCGGCGCGTCTCGTCCGCGACGGCCTGCGCCGGGTGGAGGCCCGCCGCGGGCGAGAACCGGCCGCGGCGGGAGCAAGAGCGTTCGGCACCAGGGCCTGCGGCGTAGACCGCGGGCGCTCGAGCGCCGGCAACCCTTGAAGACGCATCACCCCGATGCGTCCTGTTCAAGGAACGTCCTCATGGGTCTCATGAGTCCTGGTGTCGGCACTCGCCGGCCTGACGCATCCGCCGGCGGCCGGTTGATCGGAAGGGCGCGCCGCCTGGCGCTCGGGTCTCCCGCGCGCCCGCCTCGGGGGCGACGACGGCCTGGCGCTCGCCTGCGCCATCGTCGACATGGTCGCGGCTGACGAGTCACCGGCCGGATGGCCAATCTCGGCAATGATCGAGCTTCTCGACACCCCTGCCGGCCAGCGCGATCGCCAGGTCGAGCGGCTGCTCGCCGAGTTACGGATGATCGAAGCCGACCTCCTCGCCCTGTCGGACGGGGATGCGGTCTCGACGCCGCGGGCCGCCTGAAGCAGCGCTCCGGGCTTTCCCGGAGCGCCCTTGACCATCGCAGCCGATGGCCGCTTCAGGGAACACCCCCATGCACTTCCAGCGCTCGAACATCCCCGATCTCGACACCTGCCCGCCGCAGACCATCCAGACCTACCTGGAAGCCGTCGCCGCCCTCAGCATCAAGCACGGCCTGGTCATCGACTTCGCCAACGTGATGCCGACGTATCCCGGGGTCGGGGGCTACTGCCTCACCCGGTGCGGCTACCTGCGCGTCTACGCGCACGACGAGCTGCCGGTGGAAGCCGTCACCCGGGAGCGGCTGCTCGCCGAACCCGAAGACCCCCGGCACCACACCTACATCGCCGATTTCGCGTCCATGTCGGCGCATGACCGGCTGCGTCTCCTCGGGGATAGTCGCTGACGCCACCATCGGCGCGCCGCATAGCAGGCGGTCGGTCGTTCGCCCGCCGACCGCGGGCCTGCGGGCCACGGGGGAAATTCGCTTCGCCGTGGCCCGCGGTGGCCAATCTCACCGCCACGATCGGGCACTCGCCGGGGACCTTCCCAACCTTGACGCCAGCATTCCGGGCGTTGCTACGAAGGGAACATTCTCGATGCAGCACAGAAACCGGGCCCGGCAGCGACGCCGGCTCGAACCGCGGCGCAGCCTCGGCTGCCAGCGCGCCCGAGCCGATCGCCGTCGTTGGCGCGCCACAATCTCGCCGGAGGGCCAGGACATGAGTGCCCTCAGGCTACGCTGGGCCGACGCCGGGACGGCGGCCGCCTGGTTCCAGCTGCGCGACCTCGCACCGCGGCTCGCTGCGCTCGTTCACTGCCCGGTACCCGACCGGCAGCTGCATGTCGTGCTCGACTGGGTCGACCAGCTCGCGCTTCCCGACGCCGGGCCGGCGCTCGCGCTCGACCGCCTCCGGGAGGTGCTGCCGGCGATGACGACCTGCTTCGTGGGCGCCCATACCTACGCGGTCACCCCGGCATCGGCGGGCCGCGGCGAGGCCCTCGAGCTCCACGATCCGGACGGCTGCGGCCGCGTGGTCGGGCGGGTCCTGCCGCTCCTCTCGATGATTACGATGTCGCTCCACGGGGCCGAGGGTGACCGCCTGGTCAAGGCGGTCCACGCCGACCTCGTGAGGATGCTCGAGCGCATCTGGGCAGTAGGCCGGTGACGACGCGCCACAGCGCCGGAGCCGAACGGCTCCGGCCAATATGCTGCGTCGGGATCCACCTGCCTGTTGCCATCGACGGGAGCCTTCTCCGCCATCGTCGTTCGCGCGCTGCAACTCGATGCTCGAACGACCTTGGCCGACCTGCTGCGCCGGGGTCCCTACTGCCCGTCATCGCCGCCGGCGATGGCGGACCTCTTTCCGCGTTAACCCTGCGCGTCGAACCGGCATCCGGTCGTTTCCCGATCGCGCCGGTGCACACCCAGCCTCCTGTCGTGGCGGGGAGAAGTCCCTCTCCGCCCGGGCGGATGCGAACGATGGCTGATCTCGGGACCTCGACCTTCATGAGCGCGATCGTCGTCGACGGCGCCCCGCTATTTCTCGTGACCGGCGAGGAACTGGCGCGGGCCATGCGCTTCGAGGGCGGCGTAACCAGCGCCTTCCGCGACTGGTGCAGGAAGTTCGGCATCAAGACCGTCCCCGGCCGAAACAACGTCTACGACCCCAAGCACGTGCGGGAGCGGCTCGATGCGGCGCAGGGGATGTCCCGCCCGCAGGCCGCGGCCGACGCGCCGACCAAACCATCGCTTGTCGAACAGAGGAGGGCGCGCCGTGACGGACGCCATTAATCTCTCGGGCATCCACCGAGTTCCGAAGACGCTGTCTGGGGGCCGCGTTCGCATCTATCACTACGTCTATCGCGGCGGGCCGCAGTTCTGGAACAGCGACAGCGACATCGAGGAAGGGAGCGACGCGTACAAGGAGGCGTTCCGCGCGGCGAAGGAAGGGGAGCGCGTTGGGCGCGTTCCGGCGGACCGCTACTCGGTGCCTGGGGTGGTCGCACGTTTTCGGCAGTCAGCGCACTACCTCACGAAGGAGCCGAGGACGAAGGGCGACTATGACGAGTTCCTGGACTCCTTCGAGGAGGAGTTCCGCGAGGATTCAATCAAGATGTTCGAGGAGAAGCAATCCGTCGGCGAGATCAACGCGTGGAAGAATGGCTGGGCGCGCTCGAAGAAGCGCTATGACTACGCCACCACCGTGGCTACCCTCTTCCTCAACTGGGCGAAGGACACCGACTGCAGCATCGACCATCACTACCACGTCAGGACCAAGCGCCTCTACAAGGCGGGTCGCGCCGAGATTATCTGGCTGCCGGGCGAGATCGATGCCCTTCGGGCTGTCGCAACCGAGCGCGAGGAGCGGGTCCTCATTGCGGCGTCGCAGGGCCTGACGCCTCAGGACATTGGAATCCTGACCCAGGATCATGTTCAGCGGACGCCGGAGGGCCGCCGCCTCTACTTCCGCCGCACAAAGACGTCGAACCCGGTCAGCATTCCCGTCACGCCGGAGATGGGTAGGCTGATCGACACCACCCCGGCCAACCAGAAGTACTTGGTTGTCTCCCTGACCGGAAAGAAGCTCACCGCGGAGCGGGCTTCGGGGATCATCCGGAAGCTGAAGCGGCGCGCCAACGCGGCGGCCGCTGCCGATCCGATGCTCTTCCACGTCCGCGACGAGCTGCGGGCGAACGACCTGCGCGGGACCGCGGCGACCGAACTGCTTCGCGCCGGCTGCTCGCTCAACGAGATCGCCGTGACCATGGGCTGGGGCCTGCGCCACGCGGGCAATATCATCGAGAGATACGCAGCCCTCGTCCCCGAGGTCGCCGACGAGGTCATGCGCAAGCTCGCCGCCGCGCGGAAGAGGGCGGACGAAGAGAAGAAGGAGCGGGAAGAGAAGGAAGGGAAGTCGGCGTAGCCGACGGTCGACTTTCCCGCATCGGCCATCTCGGCACGTCGCGGCATGGCCTGAACACGACCATCGTGCTCTGGTGCCGGGCATCGAACGCCTGGCGAATGTCGGGCTGACTGTCGAAGTCGACTCTTCCAGCCACAGCATCCCGGCCAACTCCGGCGAAGAGAGAAGGTCGGGAAGGACTTGCTTCTGAGCCCGGCAGGTTCCGCACCAGGCGCGGCGACATGGACGAGGATCGGCCTGCCTTCTGCGTGTGCCTTCTCGAAAGCGCCTGCGCTGAAAGGCGCGGTCTCGGTGGAATGGACGGACAGCGGCAGGGCGAGAACCGCCACAGCGGTGAGGACTGCGCGTCGGGTAATCATATCGTGTTCGGTCCTCAAGGCTTCTACGGCCGGCGCGATGTCCAGTGCGAAATGGTCGAAGAGCATATCGGCTGCTTCCCGCGCCGCCTCCGGCGCGGTGATCAGGAGATGGACCGCGTCATTGGCGACCGACAGGTCGAAGCGCAGGAAGGCGCAGCATTCCTGTTCCTTGCGCACCATCTCGTGCACGTCGTCCACCGCTTCCGGCCCATAGACGAGATAGAGCGTCAGGGCAGAACGCATGGACTTCGTCCGGTGCCGCTCGGCAATGCGCCTGATCCACTTGGCGTGACTTTTGAAATCGTCCGGCTGGAGCGCGCAGGCGATCTCTGCAGTCTCGTCCCGGGCCGGGAAAGAAGGCGCGCATCCGCAGGCCGACGTCGAGCACCCTGCGGCTAAGCTTGTCACGGCCTGACGGCGCCGCAGGACATGCCAGGCAAGCACTCCCGCACCGGCGGCGATTGACGCATTCCGCCCCATAGGACATAGGCCGGAGGCCCTGCTGACCATCCCGTCGGCAGGGCCTTGTTCTTTTTGAGATTTCCTTCATCCGACTTAGGGTTAATGACCGCCGAGCGCCGTAGGAATTCCTACGGGCAACAGTTTGGCGCTAATCTTGTCCTCGAGCTTTGTTTCCCCGCGGAACGGCCAATCTCCTTTGCCGCCCGCATTCGGCCCCTTGACCCTTGTTGTGAAGGGGATCCCGAACGTGATGAGCGTGCCCACGCGCCGCATTAGGTCGCCCGCGTCGCGAGGATCGGCTATGGTGTACCGGCAAGTCTGCGCTCTGGGGGCCTCGATGACGCGCTTGGGGTTGTGCCTGGTCTCGTCGGTCATGGCGTTTGCCTCGCCAATGGCGGCATCGTCCCAGATGCCCGAGCCGACGATGACCGAGGCCGCCGGCGCGGCGTTTCCGACGGTGATGGCCGGCGCGGGGGAGCCGGTGCTATTCGTGCACGGGGCACTCGGCGACTACCGGAAATGGGACGGGCTCTGGCAGGACATCGCCAAGGGCCATCGCTTCATCGCTTATACCCAGCGCTGGCATGGAACCTCGGCCTGGCCTGCCGACAAGCCCTACTCGCGCGACATTCAGGACGACGACCTCGTCGCCATCCTGCATGCCCTGGGCGAGCCCATGAACCTCGTCGGCCTGTCGAACGGCGGTGCCGTCGCGCTGCGGGCCGCGCTGCGGGCGCCCGAGCTGGTGCGGAGCGTCGTCCTCTACGAAGCGAACGTGCCGGAGCTGCTGATCGGCACCGCCGAGGGCAGGGCGACGATCGAGGCATTCCAGCGCGGGCTGGGCGAGACGTCGGACGCGCTGGTCTCCACCGATACCGCGCAGGCAGCCCGGTCGTTCGTGGAGGCACTCTACGTCCTGCCGAAGGGCGGGTTCGATACCCTCGACCCGGTGCAGAAGGCGATGGTGCTCGACAACGTCCACACGCTGCCGATGATGTGGAACGCGCCCGACCCGATGCCGCTGACCTGCACCGCGCTCGGCAAGATCACGGCACCCGTGCTCGTCGTCTACGGCTCCGAGACGTTTCCCTTCTTCAAGGCAGTGGCGAAGCGGATCGCGGAGTGCGTGCCGAACGCCAGGCTGGCCGCGCTGGAGGGCGTCGGCCATATCGGGCCCGTTGTGGCCAAGGATGCGTTCGTCGCGCTGGCGCTCGGTTTCGTCGACGCGCAGTGAGGCCGGCGGTCGACGCGTGACGGAGCGGCATTCGAGGATCGAATGCTCCGTCGGTCCGTCGGTGACGCATTCGCCCCATAGGACATAGGCCGGAGGCCTTGCCGACCATCCCGTCGGCAGGGCCTTGCAAGGATGACTTCGACGTCTTCGTCGCGCAGGCCCGCGCCTCCGGCGCCATCGACTGCATGTCCTAAGGAACGGAATGCGTCAGGCGGCGATGGCGGGGGCCGTAAACCGCCCCGGTAAACCGCCTGTAAACCGGGCAGGCCGAAACCCGGTAAGCGTTGGAGGCGACGACCGGAATCGAACCGGTGTGCACGGATTTGCAATCCGCTGCGTA
>NZ_CALLYO010000205.1 GCF_937858865.1 uncultured Amaricoccus sp.
TGGCGACGACCTTCGCCTCGAACGTGGCGCGGCTCCGCACGCTGGCGCAGGCCGGCAAGGCGGCGGGGCGCGAGGTGGTCGTGCTGGGGCGCGCGATGAACACCATGCTGAGGACGGCGCACGCCGCGGAGGTGCTCGCCGACTTCCCCGCGACCCTCGACCCGCTCGATGCCGACAATGTGCCGCGGCGCAACCTCCTTGTGCTCGCCACCGGCAGCCAGGGCGAGCGGCGGGCGGCGACGGCGCAGCTGGCGCAGGGGCGCTATCTCGGGTTCGAGCTCCTGGCCGGGGACACCTTCCTCTTCTCGTCGAAGACCATCCCGGGCAACGAGGTGGCGGTGGCCCGGATCCTCAACCAGCTGAGCGAGCGCGGCGTGCGGGTCATCGACGAGACGAGCGGGCACTACCACGTCTCGGGACATCCGAACCGGCCGGATCTCGTCATGCTCCAGGAGCTGGTCCGCCCGCGCGCGGTCATTCCGATGCACGGCGAGCACCGGCACCTCTCGGCGCTGGCCGCTCTCGCGCGCGAGCGCGGCGTCGCGGCGGCGGTGGCCCCCAACGGCACGCTCGTCGACCTGACCGGCGACGCCCCGAAGCTGGTCGAGAAGGTCGAGACCGGCCGGGTCTATCTCGACGGCACCGAGCTGATCGGGGCCATGGACGGCGTGGTGCGCGAGCGTATCCGCATGGCGACCCGCGGGCATCTGGCGGTCAGCGTCATCATCGACGAGCGCGGCCGGCCGATCGGCGGCGCCTGGGTGATGGCGCGCGGCCTCCCGGACAATCCGAAGATGCGCGACGGGCTGGAGGGAGCGCTCGAGGCCGAGATCGGCCGGGTGCTGGCGCGGGCGAAGCGGGCCGAGATCGACGACGACGACGCGCTCGAGGAGCTGATCCAGCGCGCCGCGGCCCGGATCTGCAACGACGCGGTGGGCAAGAAGCCGATCGTGACGGTGATGATCAGCCGGCTGGAGGAATAGCGTCCGCCGGCGGAACGAGATCGTCCATCGGCACGTCGAGCGCCTCGGCGATCCGCCGCAGCGTGTGCACGGACCCGACCCGCTTCCCGCTCTCGATGTCGTGCACCTGCACCCGGTGAAGCCCCGCGCGTCTCGCCAGCTCGGCGGCGGTCATGCCGCGCCACTCCCGGATCACGCGGGTGGGGTTCTCCCCGGCGAGGATGCGCTTCAGCACGTCCCCGGGCATTCCCTCGCCGCCGGCGGCCGTCGCCCGATCGAAGGCCGCGATGTCCGCCAGCATCTCGGCCGCCTCGAGCAGGCGGGCGTACTCGGCCCGCGGAATGCTGACCATGTCGTTCATCGCCTTCGCCTCCTCAGTAGATGCTGCCGCGGGTCGCCACGTCGAGCACGTCCAGGACCTCCCCGTCGATCATGATGACACGCCAGTCGCCCACCCGCAGCCGTATGCCCGCCCGGCCCTGCAACGCCGTGACGTTGTTCGCCTGCGACGCCGGATCCGCCGCGTAGGCCTCGATCTTCTCCATGATGCGAAGCGCCGTGTTCGCCGGGATGCGGCGGAGCGCCTTGCGGGCAGCGGGCCGGTAGGTGACCTGTTTCACCGATGCCATGTTAGCTTACAGCTAACGGATAGTCAAGAGCTAACAACAGGCGAGGGGGTCGCCTCAGCCCCTGCGCTCGGCGCCCCAGAGCTCGGCGAGCTTCAGGCACATGGCGACCGAGGCGGCCATGTCGGCGGTCGAGATCCATTCCAGCGGCCCGTGGATCTCCTGCATGCCGGTGAAGAGGTTGGGGCAGGGGACGCCCATCTCGG
>NZ_CALLYO010000206.1 GCF_937858865.1 uncultured Amaricoccus sp.
AGGAACTCCTCGATCCGGGCGGGCTCGCCGCCTTCCGTCCCGACGCGGTGCTCCTCGCGCTCGCCGCCCGCGACTTCCTCGGCGCGGTGCCGCTCGCTGCCCCGGCCGAGGCGGCGGACGCGGCCGTCGCCGCCGCCGTCGCCGACCTCCGGGCGCTCTGGGCTCGCGCCCGCGGCCTTGGGGCCCTCGTCATCCAGCAGACCTTCCTCGATCTCGAGCCGCCGCTCTTCGGCGGGCTCGACGCGGCGGTGCCCGGGGCGCCGGCGCGGCTCGTCCAGCGCCTGAACGCCGCGCTCGCCGAGGCCGCCGCCGCCGAGGGCGTGCTGCTGCTCGACCTCGCCCGCGTCGCCAGCCGCGACGGGCTCGACGCCTGGCACGATCCGGTGCGCTGGCTGCAGGCCAAGATGGAGATCGCCCCGCAGGCGGGGCCGATGTACGGCGAGCTGGTGGCGCGGCTCCTCGCCGCCGCCCGCGGCAAGTCGCGGAAATGCCTGGTGCTCGACCTCGACAATACCCTCTGGGGCGGGGTGATCGGCGACGACGGGCTCGCCGGCATCGTCATCGGCCAGGGCAGCGGGGTAGGGGAGGCGTACCTCGCGCTCCAGGCCTATGCCAAGCGGCTGAGCGAGCGGGGGATCGTGCTCGCGGTCTGCTCCAAGAACGACCCGCGTATCGCGGAGGTGGCCTTCGACCATCCCGAGATGCTCTTGAAGCGCACCGACTTCGCCGCCTTCGTCGCCAACTGGACCGACAAGGCGACGAACCTGCGCGCGATCGCCAGGGCGCTGAACATCGGCCTCGATTCGCTCGTCTTCGTCGACGACAATCCGGTCGAGCGGGAGCAGGTGCGCGCGGCGCTGCCGGAGGTCGCGGTGCCGGAGCTGCCGCCGGATCCGGCGCACTATGTGCGCATCCTGGCCGAGGCCGGCTATTTCGAGGCGGTGGCCTTCACCGCCGAGGACCGCGATCGCGCCGGGCAGTACGCCGCCAACCTTGAGCGCGAGAGCCTCGCGGCGTCCGGCGACATGGACGCCTTCCTCGGGGCGCTCGGCATGACCGTCGAGGCCGGCCCGGTGACCGCGCTGAACCTCGCCCGCGTCACCCAGCTCCTCAACAAGACCAACCAGTTCAACACCACCACCATCCGCCGCACCGAGGCGGAAGTGGCCGCGCTCGCCGCGGACCCCGCGGGCCTGACGCTGCAGTTCCGCCTCGTCGACAAGTTCGGCGACAACGGCATCGTCAGCGTCATGCTGCTCGAGCCGGCCCGGGGCGAAACCGGGAGTGGCGCGCTCGAGATCGTCAACTGGGTGATGAGCTGCCGGGTGTTCGGCCGCCAGCTCGAGGAGGAGGCGCTGAACATCCTCGCCGAGACCGCCCGTGCCCGCGGCATCTCCGAGATCCGGGCAGCCTTCGTGCCGACGGAGAAGAACGGGGTGATCGCCGATCTCTTCCCGCGGCTCGGCTTCGCGCCGGGGGGTGAGGGGCGCTGGACGCTTTCCCTCGCGGCGCACGCCCGCCGCGCCACCCGCATCAGCCGCAAGGAGGCCGCGTGACCGACCGCATAACTGACGGGGAAATCCTCGGCACCCTGACCGGGATCCTGCGGGATCTCCTCGGCGACCCCGACATCGTCCTCGACCTCGCGACGACACGGCCCGAGGTCCCGCGCTGGGACAGCTTCGCCTACGTCAGCTTCATCGTGGCGG
>NZ_CALLYO010000207.1 GCF_937858865.1 uncultured Amaricoccus sp.
CGGTGGGGGCGGAGCAGCTCACGAGCTTCAAGTACCTGGTGGAAGGGGACGGGACGGTGCGGGCGTGAGCGTGCTGGACGATATCCGCGCCTGGACCGAGCCCCCGTCACCGGGTGACGAGCCGGAAGACGGCTATGACGAGTGGCTTGAAGGGGAATCGCCCAAGGCCTTGCCGGCGCGGAGGCGGGGCGTCTGACGCCCTTGAGCGGGGTGAAGAAAGAGAGTTCGGGATCGAGTGAGGGTCGTCTTCACCGGTCGCGCCCGATCTCGCCTTCACGAGATCCGAGCCCCCACATTCCACCATCGTGGGAGACACGATCTGCGATCTCGTCATCTCCCACACCAGTCAGAAGTGGCGACGTGCTTCTGACACCGTTCGTGTGGTGTGCGGCTCAGCCGCGCCAGGAGCGGACCGGGCCGCAGTCCATGTGGACGAAGTTCGAGCGGTTGTAGATGCCGACGCCGCCGCCGTTGCAGGCGAAGGCCGCGTTCGAGATCTGCTTGACCGAGCGGCTCTTGAGGCGGACGTCGGCGGCCATGGCGCGCAGGTGGTAGGAGTGGCTGGCGGCGCCCTTGAGCATGCGGTTGGTCTTCTGCGTGCGGTAGCCGGAGATCATCAGGTAGGGCTCGTCGGTATCCATGAGCCCCAGCGTCGCGGCGAGATTGTCGACGTTGTGCGGGTCGTAGCGCATCATCTTGTTCTCGCGCCAGTCGCGCATGAAGTAGCTGATCTCCTCGAGCGCCTCCGGCACGTAGCGGCCGTCGATGAAATAGATGGTGTCGAGGGATTCGCCGGTGCGCTGGCTGTACATGCGGATCCGGCGGACGTCGCCGGCGCGCCGCAGCAGGCCGGGCGACTTGGCGTAGACCGGTGCCGCCGCAACTGCGCAAAGCCCCGCGAAAACGCCAAGCACGGCCCGGCGCGATGGCCGATAGTCGTCGTTGTTCATGGTTCACTGCCTCGATTTGCCTGTGTGAGCGACTTTTTCACCCGCGCCCTGTGATTCTGATGCCACAGCCAAGCCATTTTTCCAAGCGTGTCGCGTTCCGGTGGTCCGAGCCGTCGGCGGATTTTCGCCGATTGCAGCATGTCGCCGGCAAGTGCGGTAAAGAGGTAAATTTTCGGTTACGGCCAAGCAGCTTGTCGGAAATCGCTCAGGAATGTAACCTTGGCGAAAAGCAGAGCAGACGAGGCAGGCATGAAATCGAAACCGATGGCCCGAGCCCTTTTCGCGCTTCTCGCGGCATCGCTGGCGCTCGGGGCGACGCCGCCGTGGGCCGAGGAGGCGGCTGTCGTGCCGGCCCCTGCCGTCCCGCAGGCGTCCGAGGGTCTGGCGGAGACGCCGGCCGCGGTGCCGCTCGCGCCCGAGGCAGCGGCGCTCCGCGATGCGATGGCTCCGCTCCTCGCCGCGCTCCCCGAGGGCGAGGCGGGCGCGATCGGACAGTTCTACGCTTGGCGCGCCTATGCGCCCTTCTGGACCGAGCCGGGCAGCCCGCGGGCGGCCGAACTCGCCGCGGCGCTCGATGCCGGCCCGGCGCAGGCGCTGCCGCGCGCCCGCTACGGCGCGGCGGACTTCGCCGCGCCGCTCGCGGCGCCGGAGCCCGGGGCGATGGCGGAGCGCGAGGTGGCGGCGACGCGGGCCTATCTGCGCTTCGCGACCGACCTCTCGAAAGGGGTCGTCGCCCCTTCCGCCATCAGCGAGGAGATCACCCGCAAGCCGGTGGCGCCGGCCCCGGCCGCGCTGCTCGCCGCGCTCGACGGCGGGACGGTGGCCGAGGCGCTGCGGGGGTTCGAGCCGCAGGACCCGGACTACCGCCGGCTGATGGCCGAGAAGGCGCGGCTCGAGGAGCTCGGGCGCACCGGATCCTGGGGGCCGGAGGTCGCCGAGGGGCCGACGCTGCACCCCGGAGACGCGGGGCCGCGCGTCGGCGAGATCCGCGCCCGGCTGGCGCGGCTCGGCTATCTGGTGCCGGCCGGCGAGGAGATCGCCACCGGCTTCGACGGCGGGCTGGCGCAGGCGGTGATGCAGTTCCAGCGCGACCACGGCCTCAACGACGACGGCGTGGTCGGCGCGATGACGCTCGCCGCGCTCAACGCCCCGGTCGAGACGCGCCTCGCGCAGGTCGCGGTGAACCTCGAGCGGCTGCGCTGGTCGAACGACGCGCCGGAGGCGCGCTACCTGCTCGTCAACATCCCCGACTTCGGCGTGACGCTCTGGCAGGACGGGACGCCGATCTGGAGCTCCAAGGTGGTGGTGGGCAAGGCGCATGTCACCGAGACGCCGGAGTTCGACGGGGTGGTGAAGACCATGGTGGTCAACCCGACCTGGCACATCCCGGATTCGATCGCCATCCGCGACTATCTGCCCAAGCTCCAGCGCAACCCGATGGTGCTGAAGAACCAGGGCATCGACCTGATGACCCGCAAGGGCACGGTCATCAATCCGAAGCTCGTCGACTTCACCCAATACACGCCGGAGAACTTCCCCTTCCGCATCAAGCAGCGGCCGAGCGACGACAATGCGCTCGGCGAGGTCAAGTTCCTCTTCCCGAACCAGCATTCGGTCTACATGCACGACACGCCGCACAAGGAGTATTTCGCGCGCGACGTGCGGGCCTATTCCAACGGCTGCATCCGGCTCGAGAAGCCGGTCGAGCTCGCGCATATCCTGCTCGAGGGGCAGAGCGCCGACCCGGCGGCGACCTATGCCGGGCTGCGCGCCTCGGGCAAGGAGCGGGGGGTGACGCTGGAGCAGACGATCCCGGTGCATATCGTCTATCGCACGGTGACCTTCGATGCCGACGGGACGGCGCGCTACCGGCCCGACGTCTACGGGCGGGACGCGAAGATCTTCGAGGCGCTCGAGGCGGCGGGGGTGACTTTGCCGGCTGCGCAGGGCTGAGGCTTCCGCTATAGCTGCCCCGCGAGGGACCGGCGGGAGGCAGGACGTTGATCACCATTGCGGAGCTCGCCGAGGCGCTCGGCGCCGAGATGTCCGGCGACGGCGCGCTCGAGGTGTCGGGCGCGGCCGAGCCGGCGGCGGCGGCGGCGGACGAGATCGCGCTCGCCATGCAGCCGGCCTTCGCCGCGGACCTCGCGAAGGGCAGGGCGCAGGCGGCGATCCTCTGGCCGGGGGCGGACTGGCGCGCGCTCGGGCTCAGGGCGGCGATCGTGGCGCCGCGGGCGCGCTACCTGCTCGCCGGCGTCACCCGCGTCTTCGAGCGGGCGCCGGAGATCGCGCCCGGCATCCACCCGAGCGCGCTCGTCGACCCTTCGGCCGAGATCGGCGCCGGCGCGGCGATCGGGCCCTATGTCGTGATCGGCGCGCGGGTCCGGATCGGGCCGGGCGCGCGCATCTTCAGCCACGTCTCGATCGCCGAGGACGCGGCGATCGGGCGCGATGCCTTGCTCCTCCAGGGCGTCAGGATCGGGGCGCGGGTCAGGATCGGCGACCGCTTCATCGCCCAGCCGGGGGCGGTGATCGGGGCGGACGGCTTCTCCTTCGTGACGCCGACGCCCGGCCACGTCGAGGAGGCGCGGGCGTCGGGGGTCACCGCCGGCGTCATCACCGCCGAGGAGCAGGACGCCTACGTGCGGATCAACTCGCTCGGCGCGGTCGCGATCGGCGACGACGTGGAGGTGGGCGCCAACAGCTGCATCGACCGCGGCACGGTGGCCGACACCACGATCGGCGACGGGACCAAGATCGACAACCAGGTGCAGATCGGCCACAATGTGAAGGTGGGGCGGACCTGCCTCATCTGCGGCCAGACCGGCGTCGCCGGCTCGACGGTCATCGGCGACCGGGTGGTGCTGGGCGGGCGCGCGGCGATCGCCGACCATCTGCGCATCGGCTCGAACGTGGTCATCACCGGCAACACCGGGGTGTCGAGCCACGTGCCGGACAACCGGATCATGGCCGGCTATCCGGCGGTGCGGCTGGACCAGCACGTCGAGATGTACAAGGCGCTGCGGCGGCTGCCGCGGCTGCTCGCCCGGCTGGAAGAGGCGGCCGCGGCGGGGCAGAAAGCCGTTTCCAATCCGCCGGCGAGCGATTAAGACCGGCGGCGCAGAGAGGCTGACCCGACGGAGGTGGCATGTCCGAGGCTGTCGCGGACACGGTGAGGGACAAGGTGATGGCGATCCTGGCCGAACAGGCCGTGGTCGCGCCCGGCGACATCCGCATGGAGGCGACCCTCGGCGATCTCGGCATCGACAGCCTCGGCCTCGTCGAGGCGATCTTCGCGCTCGAGGAGGCCTTCGACATCGAGGTTCCCTTCAACGCCAACGACCCCGGGGACTCGGAGTTCGACATCAGCACCGTCGGCGCCATGGTGCGCGCGGTTGAATCGCTGATCGCGGCCGCGAAGTAGGTGAGCCGCCGGGTCGTCATCACCGGGCAGGGCGCGGTCTGCGCCCTCGGCCTCTCCGCCGGCGAGACCATGGCCGCCATGGCCGAGGGCCGCTCGGGCATCGGGCCGCTCGTCTTCCCCGACGTGGAGCGGCTCTCGATCGCGATCGGCGGGCAGATCCGCGGCTACGACCCCGAGGCCTATTTCGGCCGCCAGGAGCTCACGCTCTGCGACACCTTCACCCAGTTCGCGCTGCTCGCCGCCCGCGAGGCGATGGCGCAGTCGGGGCTCGAGATCGAGGGCGCGCTGGCCGAGCGGGCGGGGGTGGTGCTCGGCACCTCGGGCGGCGGGCTGCAGACCCAGGACGAGAACTACCGCCTGGTCTACCAGGAGGGGAAGAACCGGGTGCATCCGTTCGTGGTGCCGCGGCTGATGAACAATGCCGCGGCGAGCCACGTCTCGATGACCTGGGACCTCGAGGGGCCGAGCTACACGGTGGCGACCGCCTGCGCCTCCTCGAACCACGCCATGGGCCAGGCCATGGGCCTCATCCGCGCCGGCCAGGCCGACGTGGTCTTGACCGGCGGCAGCGAGAGCATGCTCTGCTTCGGCGGCATCAAGGCCTGGGAGGGGCTGCGCGTGATGTCGAAGGACGGCTGCCGGCCCTTCTCGCGCAACCGCAACGGCATGGTGCAGGGCGAGGGGGCGGCGGTCTTCGTCTTCGAGGAGCTCGAGCATGCCCGGGCGCGCGGGGCGGAGATCCTCGCCGAGGTAGTGGGCTTCGCGATGACCTCGGACGCCTCCGACATCGTGACGCCGAACCTCGACGGGGCGGTGCGCGCCATGCGCGGGGCGCTGAGGGACGCGGGGCTCGCGCCGGAGGAGATCGGCTACATCAACGCGCATGGCACGGGCACGACGATCAACGACAAGACCGAATGCGCCGCGGTGCGCGCGGTCTTCGGCGATCATGCCGACCGGCTGATGATCTCCTCGACCAAGTCGATGCACGGGCACCTGA
>NZ_CALLYO010000208.1 GCF_937858865.1 uncultured Amaricoccus sp.
GCATCCCCGATCCCGAAGCGGATCGGGATCACGTCGAGGAACCGCGGGCTCTCCCCCGCCACCCCGGCCGCGTCGAGATAGGCCCCGGCGTGGAAGACGAGCTCCCAGACCCCGACCTCCGCCTCCCCCTTCGGGATGACCGGCGAATCCGTCCGCCCGTCCGAGTTGGTGACCACCTCGCGGACCTTCCGCCGGCTCTCCCCCTCGAGCCGCCAGAGCTCGATCCGGAGCCCCGCCGCCGGGCAGCCGCGGGCGGCGTCCAGAACGTGGGTCGTCACATATCCCTCGGCCATGCCGTGCCTCCCTCGGGTTCGCTCGATCCCCACTATCCCCGTCCCGGCGCCGCCGATCCACCCCGGATCCCCGAAAGGACCTTCTCCCCGAATTTGAAAGCCCGCACCCCCGCCATGCCCTAGACTGGCCCGGAAAGACCAGAAGAAGGAGGGGAAACCCATGCGCTATCCGCGGAACATGCAGGGCTACGGCGGGCGCCCCCCTCACGCCGACTGGCCGGGCGGCGCCCGGGTCGCGGTCAGCCTCGTGCTCAACTACGAGGAGGGGGGCGAGAATTGCCTGCTGCACGGCGACGCCGCCTCCGAGGGCTTCCTCTCCGAGATCCCCGGCGCGCAGCCCTGGCCCGGCCAGCGCCACTGGAACATGGAATCGGTCTACGAATACGGCGCCCGCGCCGGCTTCTGGCGCCTGCGCGACCTCTTCGTCTCCCGCAACGTGCCCGTCACGATCTACGGCGTCGCCTCCGCCCTCGCCCGCTCGCCCGCCCAGGTCGCCGCCATGCAGGAAGCCGGCTGGGAGATCGCCTCCCACGGCCTCCGCTGGATCGACTACCGCAACCACACCCCCGAGGCCGAGCAGGCCGACATCGACGAGGCGATCCGCCTCCACACCGAGGTCGTCGGCGAGCCCCCGAAAGGCTGGTACACCGGCCGCACCTCGGTGCAGACCGTCGACCTCGTCTCCGCCACCGGCCGCTTCGACTGGGTCGCCGACACCTACGACGACGACCTGCCCTACTGGCGCGAGCATGCCGGCCGCCAGCAGCTCGTCATCCCCTACAGCCTCGAGACCAACGACATGCGGTTCTCGGCCGGCACCTTCCACACCTCCGAGGACTTCTTCACCTACCTCCGCGACACCTTCGACACCCTCTACGCCGAGGGCGAGGCGGGCAGCCCGAAGATGATGTCCGTCGGCCTGCACTGCCGCCTCGTCGGCCGCCCCGGCCGCATCAAGGGCCTCGCCGACTTCCTCGACTACATCCTCGCCCGCGACAAGGTCTGGATCCCGACCCGCAGCCAGATCGCCGCCCACTGGCGCGCCCGCCACCCCGCCCCGCCCGCCGGCGCCGAGCGCCCGACCGGCATGACGAAGGACGCCTTCGTCACCCGCTTCGGCGGCGTCTTCGAACATTCCCCCTGGATCGCCGAGCGCGCCTTCGACCTCGAGCTCGGGCCGGTGCACGACACCGCCACCGGCCTCGCCAACGCGCTCTCCCGCGCCTTCCGCTCCGCCTCCGAGGAGGAGCGGCTCGGCGTCCTGACCGCCCACCCCGACCTCGCCGGCAAGCTCGCCGCCGCCAGGCGCCTCACGCCCGAGTCGACCGCCGAACAGGCCGGCGCCGGCCTCGACGCGCTGACCGATGCCGAGAAGGCCCGCTTCACCGAGCTCAACGACGCCTACCAGGCGAAGTTCGGCTTCCCCTTCATCATCGCCGTGCGCGGCCTCGACAAGGCGGCGATCCTCGCCGCCTTCGAGTCGCGCCTCGGCAACGACCGCCCGACCGAGTTCGCCACCGCCTGCGCCCAGGTCGAGCGCATCGCCACCCTCCGGCTGAAGGAAATGCTGCCATGAAGGACCAAGCCGCGCCGCAGCGCACCTACTACGCCCCGACCGGCGGCCTGCCGCCGCAGACCGCGCTCCACACCGGCCGCGCCGTCTTCACCGAGGCCTATGCCGTCATCCCGAGGGGCGTCTACTCCGACATCGTCACGAGCTTCCTCCCGCACTGGGAGGCGACGCGGCTCTGGGTCATCGCCCGCCCGCTCACCGGCTTCGCCGAGACCTTCTCCCAGTACATCATGGAAGTCTCCCCCGGCGGCGGCAGCACGACCCCCGAGCCCGACCCCGCGGCCGAGGGCGTCCTCTTCGTGGTCGAGGGCGGCGCGACGCTCACCGTCGCCGGCCAGACCCACGCGCTCAACCCCGGCAGCTACGCCTACCTGCCGCCCGCGACCCCCTGGACGCTGCTGAACGACACCGGCGCGCCGGTCCGCTTCCACTGGATCCGCAAGCGCTACGAGCCGGCCGAGGGCATCCCCGCCCCCGACCCCCTCGTCCTCGACGAGCGCGACATCGCGCCGGCCGCGATGCCCGGCACCGAGGGCCGCTGGGCGACGACCCGCTTCGTCGACCCGACCGACCTGCGCCACGACATGCACGTGACCGTCGTCACCTTCGAGCCCGGCGGGGTGATCCCCTTCGAGGAGACCCACGTCATGGAGCACGGCCTCTACGTGCTCGAGGGCAAGGCGGTCTACCGGCTGAACCGCGACTGGGTCGAGGTCGAGGCCGGCGACTTCATGTGGCTGCGCGCCTTCTGCCCGCAGGCCTGCTACGCCGGCGGCCCCGGCCGCTTCCGCTACCTGCTCTACAAGGACGTGAACCGGCACGCCCGCCTGTCGCTCTGAGGCGGCCGCGAGCGTGCCCAGGGCACGAAGCGGGCACGCGTGCCCAAACGGTAACCCCTTGATTTCACTGGAGGTCAGGGTCGGATTTTAACCGGATTTCAACGGTTTCCGCGCTATTTCCGCCCGGGAACCTTGACCGCCAGCGCCCGCACGACGCCGTGCAGCGTGCGCACGTCGGCCTCGGTCAGCGGCGCCCGGTGGAAGAGGTTGACGAGGCTCGCCGTCATGCTCTCCCGCTTCTCGGGCGGATAGAAGAAGCCGACCGCGTCGAGCCGCTCGACGAGGTGAAGGACGAGACGGTCGACCTCGCCCGAGGTGGCGAGGTGGGCGTCGCCCATACGGTATTCCTCCGCCGGAGCCTCGCCCCCGGAGCGCATCCACTCGTAGGCGAGAAGCAGCACGCACTGGGCGAGGTTGAGCGAGCCGTAGGCCGGGTTGACCGGCACCGAGACGATGGCATTGGCGCGCGCCACGTCGGCGTTGGCGAGCCCGGCGCGCTCCGGGCCGAAGAGGAACCCCACCCGCTCGCCGCGCCCGATCATCGCCCGCGCCTCGGCCATCGCCGTCTCGGGGGTGACGACGCGCTTGGTCATCGTCCGCTCCCGCGCGGTGGTGGCGAAGACGTAGGTGAGATCGGCGCCGGCCTCCGCCACGCTCTCCGCCAGCGCCGCGCGCTCCAGCACCCGCAGCGCGCCGCTCGCCATCGCCTCGGCGCGCGGGTTGGGCCAGCCGTCGCGCGGGGCGACGAGGCGCAGCCGGTCGAGCCCGAAATTCCACATCGCCCGCGCCGCCGCGCCGATGTTCTCGCCCATCTGCGGCGCGACCAGCAGGAAGACCGGCTGCGCGTCAGCCGCCTCCGGCGCCTCGGCCCGACTGTTGCTGCCCGCCATCCGCGGCCTCCCCCTGCCCGACGGCGGCGTGATACGCCCCCGCCCGGAAGCCGGCAAGGAAGCCCGGAAGCGCGCAGCCCGGCACCGTCGCCGGAGCGACGCACCGCCTCTCGGGCAGGAAAGGGAAGATCGCGGGCCATGGTGGGCCGAGTTGGTATCGAACCAACGACCTCTCCGGTGTGAACGGAACGCTCTCCCACTGAGCTACCGGCCCGCACCATGGTTCACGCGAACCTGGATCGCCTCGCACGAAGCATCCAAGCCACCCTTGCGAAATCCCCGCGGAGAGCTTCCGCGCCCTACCGCTGGGCCAATCGCCCGGTGGCGCGCCTGATAGCTGCAAAGGGCGGCCGCTTCAAGAGCGAAGCGCCGGCCGGCCGGAAGGTCGCTCAGGAGACCGCCCGCGCCGCCCCCGCGCCGGCGGCGATGATGGCGCCGAAGTCCGCGGCGGCGAGCGAGGCGCCGCCGACGAGGGCGCCGTCGACGTTCGGGACGGCGAAGATGGCGGCAGCGTTCCCCGGCTTCACCGAGCCGCCGTAGAGGAGGCGGATGCCGCCGGCGGTCCCGGCGCCGAAGCGGCGGGCAAGCGTCTCGCGGATGAAGTCGTGCACCTCGGCGATCTCCTCGAGCGAGGGGGTGCGGCCGGTGCCGATGGCCCAGACCGGCTCGTAGGCGACCGCGAGCCGCGCACCGGTCGCCCCCTCCGGCAGCGAGCCGGCCAGCTGGTCGCCGATGCGCCCGAGCGTCCGTCCGGCGTCGCGCTCGGCCTCGGTCTCGCCGACGCAGACGATCGCCATCAGCCCGGCACGCCAGGCGGCGGCGGCCTTGGCGGCGACGAGCGCATCGGTCTCGCCATGGTCGGCCCGCCGCTCGGAATGGCCGACGATGACCGCGGTGCCGCCGGCGTCGGCGATCATCTCGGCGGCGATGTCGCCGGTATGCGCCCCGGAGGGCTCGGGGTGGCAGTCCTGGCCGCCGACGGCGATGCGGCCGCCGGCGAGGCGGGCGAGGAGCGTGGCCGGCGGGCAGACCAGCACGTCCACGCCGTCCGGCTCGGGCAGCGCGTCCAGCATGGCCGCGGAGGCGGCGAGCCCGTTCATCTTCCAGTTTCCGGCGACGAGCTTTCGCAGCGACATGGGACACCTCCGTCGGACACGGCCTGCCGGTAGCAGACCTCTCCGGCGAGGGAAACCCTCAGCCCGGCGCGCCCCGCCGCGAGAGGGCGAGAAGGACGAGCCTGAAGACCGGCAGCAGGATGTCGGTCCAGAAGATGACCCCGGCATTGCCCGGCGCGAAGTTGTGCGAGCGGATCATGTCGAGCACGTGGCCGACGGCGGCGCCCCAGAGGAAGAGCGCCGGGCCGAGGATGGCGGCGAGGCGGGTCTGCCGGGCGCCGCGGAAGGCGAGGAAGCCGACGGCGGCGAAGCCGAGGCTGGCGTAGCCCACCTCGGCCTGGAAGGGGCTGTTCTCCCAGCCGATGAAGGAAGCCGCCAGGTCGCCGAAGAAGACGTGGAAGACGAAGTTGTAGAAGAAGGAGACCCCGATCGAGAAGAAGAGGAACCAGGCCAGCAGCTCCTCGACCACCACGGCGCGGGACCAGGGCCGTGGGTGCCGCCGGAGCGCGATCCAGGCGGCGACAAGCCCGATCACGAAGAAGGTGAGGGTGAAGTTCCCGAGCACGAAGGCGATGATCTGACCCACGGCCGTCCTCCGATGCCCCGCGGCGACACAGATTGGCGCGAAGACGCCGGGTGACGCAAGGGATCAGCCGGCGCCGGCC
>NZ_CALLYO010000209.1 GCF_937858865.1 uncultured Amaricoccus sp.
GCGATGGATTGGGTGCCTTCGGTGGTGTTGAAGACGATCTGGACGCCGCCGTCCTTCAGGGTGTCGACGATGTGGGGGCGGCCCTCGTAGACCTTGTTGACGCGGGTCGCCGGGATGGCGTGGGCGGCGAGGTAGCGCTGGGTGCCGTCGGTGGCGAGGATGCGGAAGCCGAGCTCGTGCAGGATGCGGGAGGCTTCGAGGAGGATGCCGTTCTTGTCGGACTCCTTGACCGAGACGAAGAGGGTGCCGGTGGTGGGGAGTGCCGTGCCGGCGCCGAGCTGGGCCTTGAGGAAGGCGCGGGGGAAGCTGCGGTCCCAGCCCATGACCTCGCCGGTCGAGCGCATCTCGGGGCCGAGCAGCGTGTCGACGCCGGGGAAGCGGTTGAAGGGCATGACCGCCTCCTTGACCGAGAACCAGGGCATGTCGGGGTCGGCGAGGGTCAGCGGGTCGGCGAAGGGGAGGGGGTCGTCGGGGCCGGTGCCCTTGGGGTAGGGGTCGCGGTGGGGGAAGGACGCGAGGGGCTCGCCGGCCATGACGCGGGCGGCGATGGCGGCGATGGCGCTGTCGGTCGCCTTGGCGACGAAGGGGACGGTGCGGGAGGCGCGGGGGTTCACCTCCAGCACGTGGATGTCGCCGTCCTGGATGGCGAACTGGACGTTCATCAGGCCGACGACGCCGAGGGCCAGCGCCATGGATTCGGTCTGGCGCTTGAGCTCGGCGACGGTGACCTCGTCGAGGGACCAGGGGGGGAGGGAGCAGGCGCTGTCGCCGGAGTGGACGCCGGCTTCCTCGATATGCTCCATGACGCCGGCGATGTGGACGTCGGTGCCGTCGGCGATGGCGTCGACGTCGACCTCGATGGCGTTGGAGAGGTAGCTGTCGAGGAGGACCGGGGTGTCGCCGGAGACCTGGACGGCGGAGGTGATGTAGCGCTGGAGCTGGGCGTCGTCGCGGACGATCTCCATGGCGCGGCCGCCGAGGACGTAACTCGGGCGGATGACGAGGGGGTAGCCGATCTCCTTGGCCACCGCCATCGCCTGGGCGGGGGAGCGGGCGATGCCGTTATGCGGCTGGCGGAGGCCGAGGCGGTGGAGGAGGGACTGGAAGCGCTCGCGGTCCTCGGCGAGGTCGATGGCGTCCGGCGTGGTGCCGAGGATGGGGATGCCGGCGTCGTGCAGGGCGTTGGCGAGTTTCAGGGGGGTCTGGCCGCCGAACTGGACGATGACGCCGTGCAGGGTGCCGTTCTCCTGCTCGGTGCGGAGGATCTCGAGGACGTGCTCGAGGGTGAGGGGCTCGAAGTAGAGGCGGTCGGAGGTGTCGTAGTCGGTGGAGACGGTCTCGGGGTTGCAGTTGACCATGATGGTCTCGTAGCCGGCCTTGGTGAGCGCGAAGCAGGCGTGGCAGCAGCAGTAGTCGAACTCGATGCCCTGGCCGATGCGGTTGGGGCCGCCGCCGAGGATGACGACCTTTTTCGCGCTTGTGGGGCGGCTCTCGTCCTCGGTGAAGCCGCCGTGCTCGACCTCGTAGGTCGAGTACATGTAGGGGGTCTGGGCCTCGAACTCGGCGGCGCAGGTGTCGATGCGCTTGAAGACCGGGCGGACGCCGAGGCGCTGGCGCTCGGCGCGGACGGAGGATTCGGTGCGGGCGGTGAGGTGCGCGAGGCGGGCGTCGGAGAAGCCGAGCTGCTTGAGGCGGCGAAGCGCGTGGGGCTCGCGGGGGAGGCCGGTGGCGCGGAGGGCCGCCTCCTCGTCGAGGATCTCGCGGATGCGGGCGAGGAACCAGGGGTCGTATCTGGTGACGGCGTGGATCTCGTCGTCGGAGAGGCCGTGGCGCATGGCCTGGGCGGCGAGGCGGAGGCGGTCGGGGGTCTGGGCGGAGAGGGCGCGGATGATGGTGGCCTTGGCGTCGGGGCCTTCGGCGCCGGGGATTTCTACTTCGTCGAAGCCGGTGAGGCCGGTTTCGAGGGAGCAGAGGGCTTTTTGCACCGACTCGTGGAAGGTGCGGCCGATGGCCATGGCTTCGCCGACCGACTTCATGGCGGTCGTCAGGAGGGGCTCGGCGCCAGGGAATTTCTCGAAGGCGAAGCGGGGGATCTTGGTGACGACGTAGTCAATGGTGGGTTCGAAGGAGGCGGGGGTGACCTGGGTGATGTCGTTGTCGAGCTCGTCGAGGGTGTAGCCGACGG